>CAXICE010000068.1:0-8472 GCA_964022045.1 uncultured Polaribacter sp.
CATGAAGCTGGACTTAGAAAAGTAAAAGTTTTTGTTAAAGGACCAGGTAATGGTAGAGAAAATGCAATAAGAACATTACATAATAATGGAATTGAAGTTACAGAAATTATCGATGTAACTCCTGCACCACATAATGGATGTAGACCTCCAAAAAGAAGAAGAGTATAATTAAATTTTAACTAAGTTGGATTTTTAGATTATCGAAGGAGTTTCGCCTTAATTCATAATCCCAACTTTAATAATATAGAAATGGCAAGATATACAGGACCAAAAACTAAAATTGCCCGTAAATTCGGAGAAGCAATTTTTGGAGATGATAAAAACTTTGAAAAAAGAAATTATCCTCCAGGACAACATGGAAACGCAAAAAGAAGAGGTAAGAAATCTGAATATGCAACACAGTTGGCCGAAAAACAAAAAGCAAAATACGCTTATGGTATTTTAGAACGTCAGTTCTCTAACTTATTTAAAAGAGCATCAAGATCTAAAGGGATTACTGGTGAGGTTTTATTACAGTTATGTGAATCTCGTTTAGACAATGTGGTTTACCGTTTAGGTATCGCAAAATCTCGTAGTGGAGCACGTCAATTAGTTTCTCATAGACACATTACTGTGAACGGAGAAATCTTAAACATCCCTTCTCATACTTTAAAAGAAGGAGACGTAGTTGCAGTTAGAGAAAAATCTAAATCTTTAGTAGCTATTGAAAGCGCTTTAGCTTCTAATAGTAATGTATACGAATGGTTAAGCTGGAATTCTGATTTATTATCAGGAACTTTCATTAAAGCACCAGAAAGAGTACAAATACCAGAGACTTTCAAAGAGCAATTAATAGTAGAATTATATTCTAAATAATAATTAATAATATTGAGATTTAGCCAAAGGGTTTATTTATACTTCTTCAGATTTATAAACCGCGCAACTAAATAACAATTAAAAAGAAGAACAAATGGCAATATTAAATTTTCAAAAACCAGACAAGGTAATAATGATAGAATCTACAGATTTTTCTGGTAGATTTGAATTCAGACCATTAGAACCAGGATTTGGTTTAACAGTAGGTAATGCATTAAGAAGAGTATTATTATCTTCTTTAGAAGGATTTGCAATTACATCATTAAGAGTTGATGGTGTAGAGCATGAGTTTTCTGCAATCAAAGGTGTTGTAGAAGATGTAACAGAAATTATCTTAAACTTAAAACAAGTACGTTTTAAGAAACAAATTGAAGAGACTAATCAAGAGTCTGTTTCAATTAATATTTCTGGTCAAGAGCAATTAACTGCTGGTGACTTGCAAAGTTTTATTTCTGGTTTCCAAGTATTAAATCCAGATCTAGTTATCTGTAATATGGATAAATCTGTGAAATTAAACATGGAGATTTCTATAGAAAAAGGTAGAGGATTTGTACCTGCCGAAGAAAATAAAAAATCAGCCGCACCATTAGGAACAATTTTCACAGATTCTATTTACACTCCAATAAAGAATGTAAAATATGCTGTTGAAAATTTTCGTGTAGAACAAAAAACTGACTACGAAAAATTAATTTTTGATATAGATACAGATGGTTCTATTAACCCTAAAGATGCATTAACAGAAGCTGCTAAAATTTTAATTCACCACTTTATGTTATTCTCTGATGAGCGTATCACTTTAGAGGCTGATGAAATTGCACAAACTGAAACATATGATGAAGAATCATTACATATGCGTCAGTTATTAAAGACGAAATTGGTAGATATGGATTTATCAGTTAGAGCTTTAAACTGTTTAAAAGCAGCAGAAGTAGATACTTTAGGAGACTTAGTATCATTCAATAAAAACGATTTAATGAAGTTCCGTAACTTCGGTAAAAAATCATTAACTGAATTAGAAGAGTTAGTGATTAATAAAAACCTAAACTTCGGAATGGACTTAAGTAAATATAAATTAGATAGAGATTAACCTTTCATAATTTGCGCCCCAAACTGGGTAGATGCAAGATGAGAGCAAACAACAAATGTCATGAGACACGGAAAGAAATTTAATCATTTAGGAAGAAAAACAGCACACAGAAAAGCAATGTTAGCTAATATGGCTTGTTCTTTAATAGAGCACAAACGTATTAACACAACAGAAGCTAAAGCAAAAGCATTACGTAGATTCGTAGAGCCTTTACTTACAAAATCTAAAAACGATACTACTCACAATCGTAGAGTTGTATTTAGTTACCTTAGAGATAAATACGCTGTTACAGAATTATTCAAAGAAATATCTGTAAAGATTGCAGATAGACCAGGAGGATATTTACGTATCATCAAGTTAGGAAATCGTCAAGGAGATAACGCTCCTATGGCAATGGTAGAATTAGTTGATTACAACGAATTGTACAACCCTAATGGTAAAAAAGCTAAGAAAACTACTCGTAGAGGTAGAAAGAAAGCTACTACTGAGGTTGTTGCTGATGTTGCAGAAACTGAAACACCAGAAACTTCTGAAGAATAAATATGGTATTTATATAATTCATATAAAAGGGATAAGCATTTATGTTTATCCCTTTTTTTATACAATTTTATAAACAACAAAAGCATAATAATTTAGATATTATTACTTTTGCAATCGAAAAGGTTGAATAAACAATTAATAATAGTACACACAACTAAATAATGAAATATCAACAACACAAAAAAGCCTTAGTTTTATTAGCAGATGGAACTATTTTTTACGGAAAATCTATTGGTATAGAAGGAACTTCTACTGGAGAAATTTGCTTTAATACAGGTATGACGGGTTATCAAGAAATCTTTACAGATCCTTCTTATTTTGGTCAATTAATGGTGGCAACAAATGCACACATTGGTAATTATGGTGTAAATGCAGAAGAAATTGAATCTGACGGAATTAAAATTGCCGGATTAATTTGTAGAAATTTTAGTTTTACACATTCAAGAGTAGATTCTGAAGGCAACTTAAAAGATTGGTTTATCAAGCACAATACTGTTGCAATTTCTGATGTAGATACAAGAGCATTGGTAGCTTATATTAGAGATAATGGCGCAATGAATGCTATTATTTCTACAGATGTTGATAATATCGACAGATTAAAAAAGCAATTAGCAGAAGTGCCAAATATGGAAGGTTTAGAATTGGCATCAAAAGTGTCAACCAAAGAGCCTTATTTTGTGGGTGATGAAAATGCTTCGATAAAAATCTCCGCGTTGGATATCGGTATCAAAAAGAATATTTTAAGAAACCTTGTAAAGAGAGATGCTTACGTAAAAGTATTTCCATACAATACAAGTTTTGAAGAAATGAGTACTTTTAATCCTGATGGATATTTTATCTCAAACGGACCAGGAGATCCAGAACCTTTAGTAGATGCTCAAAATACTGCAAAAGAAATTATCAAAAGAGATTTACCGCTGTTCGGAATTTGTTTAGGACATCAAGTGATTGCTTTAGCAAACGGGATTTCTACCTACAAAATGCATAATGGACATCGTGGAATTAATCATCCTGTAAAGAACTTAATCACTGGTAAAGGAGAAATTACTTCTCAAAACCATGGTTTTGCAATCAATAGAGAAGAAACTGAAGCGAATGAAAATGTAGAAATTACACATGTGCATTTAAATGATCATACAGTTGCAGGAATTAGAATGAAAAATAAGAATGTATTTTCTGTACAATATCACCCAGAAGCAAGTCCTGGACCACACGATGCAGAATATTTGTTCGATCAATTTATAGAAAATATTAAAAAATAAATAGGTTTTTCGGTTGACGGAAAATCAATATTAAAAAGAAAAATAATGAGTATTATAATAAACATTCACGCACGTCAAATTTTTGATTCAAGAGGAAACCCAACGGTAGAAGTTGATGTAGTTACAGAAAATGGTATTTTAGGAAGAGCAGCAGTTCCTTCTGGAGCATCAACTGGAGAACACGAAGCGGTTGAATTAAGAGATGGCGGAGACGCTTACATGGGAAAAGGTGTGTTAAAAGCCGTTGCCAATGTAAATCAAGTAATTGCACAAGAATTATTAGGTGTTTCTGTTTTTGAACAAAATAAAATTGATCAAATGATGATTGATTTAGACGGAACAGCAAACAAATCGGTTTTAGGTGCAAACGCAATTTTAGGAGTTTCTTTAGCAGCAGCAAAAGCAGCAGCAAACGAATTAGGAATGCCTTTGTATAGATATGTTGGTGGAGTTTCGGCAAATACATTGCCAGTTCCGATGATGAATATTATTAACGGTGGTTCGCATTCTGATGCGCCAATCGCGTTTCAAGAATTTATGGTAATGCCAGTAAAAGCAACTAATTTTACAGAAGCAATGCAAATGGGTTCTGAGATTTTTCATCATTTAAAGAAAGTATTACATGATAGAAATTTAAGCACAGCTGTTGGTGATGAAGGTGGTTTTGCACCAACTTTAGACGGAACAGAAGATGCGTTAGATACGATTGCGTTAGCAGTTAAAAATGCTGGGTATTCTTTTGGAGACGAAATTATGATCGCTTTAGATTGTGCTGCGGCAGAATTTTATGTGGATGGAAATTACGATTACACAAAGTTTGAAGGCGATTCTGGAAAAGTGCGTTCTAGTAAAGAACAAGCTGATTATTTAGCAGAATTAGTAGCTAAATATCCAATTATTTCTATTGAAGACGGAATGGACGAAAATGATTGGGATGGTTGGAAATATTTAACCGAAATTGTTGGAGACAAAGTGCAGTTAGTTGGTGATGATTTATTTGTTACAAATGTAGAGCGTTTATCAAAAGGAATTGAAAACGGAATTGCAAATTCGATTTTAATTAAAGTAAATCAAATTGGTACGTTAACAGAAACAATTGCAGCCGTAAATATGGCACACAACGCAAGTTATACATCAGTAATGAGTCATCGTTCTGGAGAAACAGAAGACAATACCATTGCAGATTTAGCAGTTGCATTAAACTGTGGACAAATTAAAACAGGTTCTGCTTCTCGTTCAGACAGAATGGCTAAATACAATCAATTATTAAGAATTGAAGAAGAATTAGCAAATACAGCATATTTTCCGCAAGAAAAAGCGTTTAAAATAAAGTAAAAAGCTGTTTGCAAATAGTACAAACCTCATGATTAATTTCATGAGGTTTTTTTGTTTTAAAAATAAGTTAAATCTATCTTTTAATGCTAAAATTCTATCGAGGTTGACTTTTAAAATGGTTGAAAAATTGGTATCTTCGCAATTCACTTCATAATTAAATACAAGATAGAAAGAATGTCAGATAAAGCTACTTTAAAAATAGATGGACAAGAGTTTGAGTTTCCTTTAATTACAGGAACAGAAAATGAAACTGCAATTGATATTAAAGCATTAAGAGCAGCAACAGGTGGAGTAATTACAATTGACCCTGGATATAAGAATACTGGTTCTTGTGAAAGCGCAATTACATTTTTAGATGGTGAAAAAGGAGTTCTAAGATATAGAGGTTATTCTATTGAAGAATTGGCTGAAAAAGGAGACTTTCTTGAAGTTGCATATTTGTTGATTTTTGGTGAATTACCAACGGCAGAACAATTAGAAAGATTTCATACAGATATTAAATCAAAATCTATTGTAGATGAGGATGTAAAAAAGATTATTGATGCATTTCCAAAGAATGCACATCCAATGGGGATTTTATCATCTTTAACAAGTGCGTTAGTAGCTTTTAACCCAAGTTCTGTAAATGTAGATTCTGAGGAAGAAATGTATAACGCTATTGTGAAAATTATGGGGAAATTCCCAGTATTAGTAGCTTGGGCAATGCGTAAAACACAAGGGTTACCTTTAAATTATGGGAATAAATCTTTAGGTTATGTAGAAAATGTTATGAAAATGATGTTTGAAGTGCCAAATGAAGATTATACTTTAAACCCAATTATTAAGAACGCTTTAGATAAGTTATTAATTTTACATGCAGATCATGAGCAAAACTGTTCTACTTCTACAGTAAGAATAGTGGGTTCTTCACACGCAGGATTATTTGCTTCTCTTTCTGCAGGAATTTCTGCACTTTGGGGACCTTTACACGGTGGTGCAAATCAAGCAGTATTAGAAATGTTAGAAGCCATTAAAGAGGATGGTGGAGATACAAAAAAATACATGGCGAAAGCCAAAGATAAAAATGATCCATTCCGTTTAATGGGATTTGGACATCGTGTTTATAAAAACTTTGACCCAAGAGCAAAAATTATTAAAGTTGCTGCTGATGAAGTTTTAAATGATTTAGGAATTGATGATCCAATTTTAGAAATAGCAAAAAGCTTAGAACAAGAAGCTTTAAATGATCCTTACTTTGTAGATAGAAAATTATATCCAAATGTAGATTTTTATTCAGGAATTATTTATCGTGCAATGGGAATTCCTGTTGAAATGTTTACAGTAATGTTTGCATTGGGTAGATTACCAGGATGGATTGCTCAATGGAGAGAAATGCGTTTAGGGAAAGAGCCAATTGGTAGACCAAGACAAGTTTATACAGGTGAAAACCTAAGAAGTTTTAAAACAATTAATAATAGATAATTCTTGTTTTTGTGTTGAATTCAATAAAAATAATAAAAAACAGATCTGATATTGGAGCAGGAACCAGAGGTTCTGATTTAGGTATTGATGCCATAGAAATTGCAGCAATTAATAAAGAAAACAATTATTTTGATCAGTTCGAATTTACAGACGTTAGTACCGAAAACGAATCTATCTATAATAAAGTAAATAACTCTTTTGCAAAGCGAATTGGAAGTGTTTTAAATCAATGTACACGTTTAAGTAATCATGTAAAAGTAACATTGCAAGAGAAAACTTTTCCAATTGTTTTGTCTGGAGATCATTCATCGGCATTAGGAACAATCAGTGGTGTTAAAGCAGCTTTTCCAAAGCAAACCGTTGGTGTTGTTTGGGTAGATGCGCATGCAGATATCCATTCGCCTTATACTTCTCCGTCTGGAAATATTCACGGAATGCCTTTAGCAGCTGCATTGTCTAATGATAATTTAGATTTTCAAATAAATGAAGTTACAAGAGAAACTTCTGATTTATGGGAAAGAATGAAAAATATTGGTACTCTTGGTTCAAAAATCTCTGCAGAAAATGTAGTGTATTTTGGAGTTAGAGATACTGAAGAACCAGAAGAAAAACAAATAGAAAATCTTCAAATAAAAAACTATACAGTTTCTGAAATTCGTTTTAGAGGTGTAGAGAAATGTGTAAATGAAGCAATTGATAAATTATCTAATTGTGATGTAATTTATATTTCTTTTGATGTAGATTCTATGGATTGTGATATGATTTCTTACGGAACAGGAACACCAGTAAATAAAGGTTTTGACCAAGAAGAAGTAACGCAAATTATGAATCAAATTATTTCTAAAACAAAGAAAGTAGTTTGTGTAGAATTTGTAGAAGTAAATCCGTTATTAGATTTAAAAGGAAATGTAATGGCAGAAACTGCTTTTGAAGTGTTAGATGATGTTACAAAAACAATTCAAAAATCACTTTAATTTTTAATAAAACTTTTAGTAATAATTGTATTGTTTGTAGATACAATTTTTAAAATATATGTTCCAGTAATTAACTCTTTAATAAAGATTTGATTACTGGATTTTTTTTGATCAAGCAAAACCTTTCCGTTTATGTCAATTATAGAAATCTGCTTGATATCAATTCCGTTTATATATAAAATTTCTTGCGTCGGGTTCGGAAAAATTTTAATACTATTTTTTGTATACTCTTTTACATCTAATGCAGTAAAAGAACCATTATCAAATCGATATAATTTTTGAGTTAGTACTATAGGAAATCCATTAAAAACAGTATTTACTTTTTCTCTTGATAAGAAATATTTTTTATCACTAATTAAAGCAATTCCTTCAATCTGGCTTGCACTTATTGATGAGTTAATATCTGTGCGTTCTATTTCGCCACTAAAAATATCATCATTTGTAATTCCGTTTACTTTAACATGAATTAAAAAAGGTGAACCTGATGGATTTGTATATCCAGACAATAAAAAACTATCATCATCTTTATTATAAGTAGAACCAGTTATCAATCCGTTAGAATTATAAGAACTTACTTTTTTTGCGGTGTGATTTCCAATGGATTTAGGAATTGTATAAGCATTAACAGTGTTGTCTTTCCAGTTTTTTGTAAAAATAACAAGTTGCTCTTTATAAACAGAAATCGCTTCTGCATCAAAATTTGTACTGTTGGGCTGTGAGGTGAAATCTGTTTGATCTTCATAGCTAAATGTAATAGTTTCTGAAGTGATGCTTGTGTTGTTTAAATAATCTGTTTTTAAAACTCTATAGATTTTTAAGTCCTTTCGATTTCCGCTGCTATTATTACCAAAATCAGCAATATAAATATAAGTTTCATCTTGTGTAATGTCTTCCCAATCTACATTTGTGGCATTGGTAATATTTACTGTTCTGCTAATGTTTCCTGTAATTGTATCTA
>CAXICE010000069.1:0-8389 GCA_964022045.1 uncultured Polaribacter sp.
TTTACCAATTCAGATTGATAAAAATGGTGATATTATGAAAGATGCCGTTGCATATTACAGCAAAACATCTGCAAAGAAATCATCGATAATTTCTGATTTAAATTTAAAAGAAAACGAATTTGTTTTAGCAACAATTCATCGACAAGAAAATACAGATGATGTAACTAAATTGAAGTCAATATTCGATGCTTTAGAAGAAATAAATACAGATTGTAATGTTGTGCTGCCTTTGCACCCAAGAACTAAAAAAATATTAAAACAACACAATATTCAACCAAAAATCACATTGATACATCCTGTTGGATATTTTGCCATGTTAGAATTATTAAAAAATTGTAAAATGGTAGTTTCTGATAGTGGTGGATTGCAAAAAGAAGCTTTTTTTAATAAAAAGCATTGCATTATTGCTAGAGAAGAAACAGAGTGGATTGAATTGGTAGAAAATGGTTTTGCAGAAATTGTTGGCAGTAATCAAACTAAAATAATTGCAGCATTTAACAAGTATAAAAATTCAAATATGGATTTTAGTAAAAACTTGTATGGTAATGATGTTGGAGAAAGTATTCATCAATCAATATTAACCTTATTAACTAAATAATTTTTCATTGGGAATTGTATTAAAACAATCATTTAAAAATACCATAATCACATTCGCGGCATTCGGAATTGGTGGTACAAATGCATTGTTTTTATATACCAATTTCTTAACGGATGAATATTATGGATTGGTAACGTATTTACTATCAACCGCAAATTTGTTGATGCCTTTAACAGCTTTTGGAGTTCAATATTCTATTGTTAAATTCTTTTCTTCATATACATCAAAAATTGAAAGAGATAAGTTTTTAAGCTCTTCATTGCTTTTACCTTTAATTATTGCCTTACCATTTGGTTTTTTTGGATCTGTTTTTTACGAGCAGATAAGCAATTATTTATCCATAGAGAATCCAGTTATAAAAGATTTTACTTGGGTGATTTATTTGGTAGCGATTGCTACAGCATATTTTGAAATTTTTTACGCTTGGGCAAAAGTGCAAATGCAATCAGTTTTTGGAAATATTTTAAAAGAAATGTTTTCTAGAATTTCCGTTATGATTCTTTTAGTTTTGGTTTACTTGGAAGTTCTTGATCAAGTAGAATTTATTTATTATTTGACGGGTACTTATTTTATCCGTGCTTTTGTAATGCTTTTATACGCTTTAAAATTATATACACCTAAGTTTATATTTCAATTACCATATAATTATAAAGAAGTCTTTAAATACGCTTCATATATTATTTTAGCAGGTTCTGCAGGAGCAATTTTGTTAGATATCGATAAGTTTATGATTCCGCAAAAAGAAGCAATTGCTTACACCGCTTTTTATTCTGTTGGAGTTTATATAGCGTCATTATTAGAAGCTCCAGGTAGAGCAATGTCACAGATTGTTCAACCAATTACGGCAAAAGCATTGAATGAAAATAATCAACCAGAAATTTTAAAATTATATAAAAGTACTTCTATTAATTTATTATTAATCTGTGGATTATTTTTCTTATTGATTAACTTAAATATTAGTCAAGGATATTTATTAATTGATGAAAAATATTCGCAAGGAATTTGGGTGGTTTTTATGATTTCAATTGCTAAATTATACACCATGATGTTAGGAAATAATGGTGCAATTATTTCAAATTCTAAATACTATAAAATATTGTTACCCTACGCAATTGTAATGGCTTTATCGGTAATAGTATTAAATAATTGGTTGATATCTTTATATAGGATGAATGGCGCAGCGTTGTCAACGTTAATTGTTTTATTATTCTTTAACACGGTTAAAATTTGGTATGTAAAAAAGAAATTTAACATTTTGCCATTTACTAAAAAAACAATCTATTTGTTACTGATTATAAGTGTAATTTATAGCGTGTTCTTCTTTTGGGATTTTGCTTTTCATCCAATTGTAAATATTGGATTAAAAGGAACTTTAATAACTTTAGTTTATTTATTTGTAGTTTATAAATTAAAAATTTCTTCAGATATAAATACTATCATTAATAAACTTATAAAAAGCAATCGATAGTATCTGCTAAAATGTGTAGTAATAATCCAATTCCTATAACTCTCGTTTTTTTCCAAATCAATAATATAAAGTAAAAACCAATAGCAATATAAGAATGCAATGGATGAAAATTTATACTACATCTATTAGGATCAAAAATTGGATTCGCTAATAAATGATCTAAATCAATTAGCATCATCGAAATAAATATTAAGTACACTTTTTTCCAATCCTTTTTAAAGAAATAAAAAGCAATAAAAGCAGGGAAAATAAAATGAAAACTATAGTGTGTAAGAAATTTTAAATCCATTTTGTAAAAATAAAAAAGACTTGTGGATTAATACAAGTCTTTTTTTTAAATAAATAATTTTGGGGATAGTACATATTTATCAGGGGACGATATTTTACATATATACCAAATATATATAAATAATGTTCGTTAACAATTAACATATGTTTAGAGATGAAAAATATTATTTAGAATAAAGATTCTTTCTAATTCTACTTAATTGAACAGGAGTGATATTTAAGTAAGATGCAATATGATACTGTTGAATTAAATTATCAACATCAGGAATCTCATTTTTTAATTTGATATATCTTTCTGTGGCATTTAATGAAGATAATTCGCTTATTCTCTTAATAACATTTAGGAAAACAGTTTCTAAAATTTTTACATGAAATAAAGCAAGCTCGTGATGAATTTTAGTTAATTCAATAAACTGATAATAATCTCCTTCTAAGAACTCACAGTCTGTTAAACAGTCATAGGTTAATACAGAAGGACGCTTTTTTATAAGTGCCGCAAGAGAGCCAGAAGTTGTTACAGGAGTAAATAAAGTTCTAATATGTTCTTTTCCTTTTTGATCAACTGCAAAGGATCTTGAAATCCCTTTTTTTAATAAGTAAAATTTTGATGGAACTTTTCCAGAAGGTACAAAAACATCGTTTTTAGAGAATGATTTCTTTGTAATAATACTTTTAAACAAGGCAGAAGCATCATTAGATAATGGGTGAACTTGATTTATAAAATTCTCAATAAAATCCATAAATAAACAAAAGGTAACATGTTTAACCTCTCAAACTTAACGATTTTTATTCTAAAAAACTAATTGCATTAGGACCTTCCATAAAAAGTAAATCTAAAATTGATAAATTTTTTAAGAACCCAAATTTATCATCAAACATTTGAATATAGCGATCAAATTGGTAGTTGTGCTCTTGTTTAGCATTGACTAAAAAACGATAATCATTAGCTGTAGAAACAACATATTCTGTTGTTTTATTATATTGCTGATTAATTTGTAAAGCATCAGTAATAAATAAGTAGGTGTCAATATTTACATCTAATAAATATTTGTATTCTTTTGTTAAAATCGGCAATAAATCATCTTCGTAAAATTCAAAAAAAGGCGAATTTCGATATGCAATTTGTATCGATTTTAAATGTTGACTTTGCCAAGAAACAGAATTATCTACTAAAGTATCTTTTGTCTTTTTTTTAGATGATGTTGAAGTGTGCTTTACAGGAATATTTAATAATTGTTTTCCGTTTGGGCCAAAAATGTAGCAGCGATTTCTATAAGTCTGTTTCTGGTAATTGTCTTCAATTTCAAAAAGTACTTCGCCTGAATTTACAATAGTTTTATATTGTGAAATAGGAGAGAAGTAAGTTGGCAAAAACAAAGACATTTATTTGGCTTCTTTTTTCTTTTTACGGTAATAATTAATCACAAAATATCCCATTAACAAAATCAAGAAAACCTTGAAATATGATCTTGGTTCACCACTTCCTCCAACAGTTGTAAACATTCTGTCCCAACGAATTGATGAAAATTTCGCAAATCCTTTTGCGTCTGGATCCCAACTTAACCAAATAAATACTGGTTTTCCAACCACATGATCAAACGGAACATAACCCCAAGAACGAGCGTCTAAAGAATTTTGTCTGTTGTCTCCCATCATCCAATAATAATCTTGCTTAAAGGTATAAGAAGTTGCTTTTTTTCCGTTTAAATAATATTCGTTTCCGACAATTGATAAATTATTGTGTTCGTATCTTCTAATTACTTGCTCGTAAAACGGCATCGACTTTTCATTCAATTCAACTGTTTCTCCTTTTTTAGGAATGTAAATTGGTCCGTAATTGTCATTGGTCCATAAATAATGCGGACTGTGCGGAAATAAATCTTTATTAAAAGTTCCTTTTGGTTCTATGTTTTTTACAACGCTTTTTACAATCGGATTATTTTTTATCAAAGCTGCTTCATCATCCGTTAGGTTTAAAATAAACTTCCCGTTTCTAAAACCATACTCTCTAATATTATATCTTTTTGCAGCGCCTTGACTAAATTGTTTTCCGCCAGTATCAACTGTGAAAAAATATTGCGGTTTTGCTCTGTCTGGTAATACCGTTCTTTTTCCATTGATATATACATAACCATCTCTAACTTCAAGAGAATCTCCTGGTACACCAACCGCACGTTTTACGTAATTGGTTCTTTTATCAACAGGTTTGTAAGTGAATTTCCCAGAGTTATCGCCCCACATTAAATTTAATGAATCCGCAGGCCAGCTAAACACAACAATGTCGTTTCGTTTAATTTTTTGGATTCCTGGCAATCGCATATATGGAAAAGACAATTTGTTTAAAATTGAATTTTGATCCTTAGAATCAGAAATGTATGACTTTCCAACAAAAGGTAATGTATCGTGAACCATTGGCGCTGCAACAGCTGTCATAGGAACTCTTGCTCCGTAATGGAATTTACTTACAAATAAGAAATCACCAACATATAATGTTTTTTCTAATGACGAAGACGGAATTGTATAAGGTTGCATAAAATAAGTATGCACTAATGTTGCTGCAATAATTGCAAAAGCGATAGAACTAATCCATTCGCCAAGTGCACTTCTTGGATCTAAACTTCTGTCTTTTACATATTCGTTTTTAGAAAAATAATTGATGTAAAATAAATAGAAACCCAACGTTGCAACTGCTAAAATTGTATCGGGTTTTTTATAATGACTAAAACTTCTACAGGTTTCTATCCAAATAATTGGAAACATCAATAAATTTACAATCGGTATAAACAATAAGATGGTCCACCATTTTGGTCGATTTATAATTTGCATTAATACAATTGCATTGTAAATAGGTACAATTGCTTCCCAAGCTCTTCTGCCAGCTTTTATATATAATTTCCAAGTAGCTAAAAAGTGAATTACTTGTATCGCTAAAAAGAATAAAAACCATTCTGTAAATGTCATAATTTGTATTTTTTGATTGTTTTCAAATTAGAAAACGTCATCGTAATAATAGTTAATTAGTTTGTTTTGCTAAGAATTGTTACATTCTTTAACCAATGTTTAACACATCTTTCATTGTGTAAACACCTTTTTTATTCAAAATCCATTCTGCCGCAACAACAGCTCCTAACGCAAAACCTTTTCGGTTATGTGCTGTGTGTTTTATTTCGATTGTATCTACTTCAGAATCATAATTTACTACATGCGTTCCAGGAACATCACCAATTCTTTTTGATGTAATTGGAAGTATTTCTTCGGATGCTTTTCCGTCTAATTTCCAAGCCGATTTTGAACTATTTTTTATAATTCCTTCTGCCAATGTAATTGCTGTTCCGCTTGGTGCGTCTAACTTTTTGGTGTGATGAATTTCTTCCATTGTGATGTTGTAATCACTTAAAGAATTCATCATTTTTGCTAACTGATTATTCAATTCAAAAAAAATATTTACGCCCAAACTAAAATTCGATGCATAAATAAAAGCACCATTTTTCTCGTTACATAAATCAACGATTTTATCATAATTTTCTAACCAGCCAGTTGTTCCAGAAATCACCGGAACTTGATTTTCGATACAATTAGAAATGTTGTTTACAGCAGAAGTTGGTACACTAAAATCGATAGCAACATCAGCTTCTAAAATGTTGTATGTAGAATCAGATTTTGATTTGATAACAATTTCATGACCTCTTTGTAAAGCAATTTTCTCAATTTCTTTACCCATTCTTCCGTAACCTAATAATGCAATCTTCATGTTAAAAATCGAATTTTAATTTGAGTCCAAATTTAGGAATTTCAAATCGTTTAGAATTAGAAATCATCACTGGTGAAAAGGATAAGTTATTGTTAGTGTTAAATTGTAATAAATGTGCATTTACACTTGCCTCAACAATTTGAAGTACATAAAAAACAACCGTTGTTAATAAGGCTAAATCTCGATTACTTTTTAAAGTTTTTTGTGCGCTTATTAATCCATTTCTAGAAACGGTTAAAGACCCGTCGTTATTGGTAAATTCGTCTTGTAAACCCGCTTCACGCATTTTAAAAGCAGTTCTGTAACGGTCGTATTCATTATTGTTGTCTAAGTATAAATAAATACTGGTTCCCATAGCAGCCCAAACAATTGGTGCCTTCCAGAATTTCTTATTATAAATTTGTCCGCCGCCTGGAAAAATAGCAGAATAAAACGCCGCTTTTGATGGTGTTAATGGGTTAAAATAATTGCTATTTTTTTTAATATTTCCTTTTATTTTAAGATCATCTACTTGTGTAGAATCTTTTTGTGCGCTTATAGAAAATGATATAAGTACAGATAAAAAGAAAAGTATTTTTTTTAGTGATAACACTATTTTAATAAGTTTTTAATACGATTAAAATCTTCTTCAGATTTAAAAGAGATTGAAATTTTTCCTTTTCCTTTTGCAGTTGCATTTACTTCAACTTTACTACCAAAAAACGAATTTAATTCTGATAAAGATTCTTTTATAAAATTAGGAGTTTGTTTTTTTGATTTCGTTGCTGTTTTTCCTGCTTTTAAGTTTTTAACCAATTCTTCTGTTTGTCTAACAGATAATTTATCTTTTACAATTTTGGTGTAAATATTTAATTGATTTTCTGAAGAATCAACATTAATTAACGCACGTCCGTGTCCCATAGAAATAAATCCATCACGCATTCCGGTTTGGATAATCGGATCCAACTTTAACAATCGTAAATAATTGGTTACAGTAGATCTTTTTTTACCAACTCGTACACTTAATTGCTCTTGTGTTAATTGAATTTCATCAATTAAACGTTGGTAAGAAAGTGCTACTTCAATCGGATCTAAATTTTTACGTTGAATGTTTTCTACCAATGCCATTTCTAGCATTTCTTGGTCGTTTGCAATTCTTATATAAGCAGGTACCGTTGTGTTTCCAACTAATTTAGACGCTCTAAACCTGCGTTCACCAGAAACTAATTGAAATTTATTTCCTTCTAGTTTTCTTACTGTTATTGGTTGAATTACACCTAATTCTTTTATCGAATTTGCTAATTCTGTTAACGCATCTTGGTCAAAATAGGTTCTTGGTTGAAACGGATTAACCTCAATGTTGTTCAATTCAATTTCAACAATATTTCCAACTAATTTATCTGCATTCTTGTCTGAAACAGAATTAATATCTTCTGAATTTTCTTTTAATAAAGCAGATAATCCTCTCCCTAAAGCTTGCTTTTTTGTTGCTTTTGCCATTATACGTTTTTCTTAATAATTTCGTTTGCCAAACTTAAATAATTCACTGCGCCTTTACTTGTAGCATCATAAGCAATAATACTTTCGCCATAACTTGGTGCTTCTCCTAAACGTGTATTTCGTCTAATAATTGTTTCAAAAACCATGGTGCTAAAATGCTTTCTTACTTCTTCTACAACTTGATTTGATAAACGTAAACGAGAATCGAACATTGTTAGCAGTAAACCTTCAATATCTAAATTTGGATTGTGTATTTTTTGTACACTTTTAATCGTGTTTAATAATTTTCCTAATCCTTCTAATGCAAAATATTCACATTGAATAGGAATGATAACAGAATCAGCTGCAACCAAAGAGTTTAAAGTGATTAAACCCAATGAAGGCGCACAATCAATTAAAATATAATCGTATTTGTTTTTTAGTTTTGTGAGCGATTTTTGCAACATATATTCACGTTGCTCTTTATCGACTAACTCAATTTCTATAGCAACTAAATCTATGTGCGCAGGAATGATATCTACATTTGGAGAAGTAGTTTTTTGAATTGCATCATTAATAGAAGCTGTATGTTCTAAAACCTGATAGGTTCCAATTTCTACAGTATCAACATCAATACCTAAACCAGATGATGCATTTGCTTGAGGATCAGCATCAATTAGCAACACCCTTTTTTCTAAAACACCTAATGAAGCTGCTAGATTTACTGTAGTTGTAGTTTTACCAACACCACCTTTTTGATTTGCAATTGCAATAATTTTACCCATTAAAATATCGGATTATATAAAAAGTAAAAATACGATTATTT
>CAXICE010000070.1:0-8331 GCA_964022045.1 uncultured Polaribacter sp.
GCTAATGGCCATAACTCGTCATCAACCATTAATTCTAATTTATCACAGTGATAACGTATTTCTTCAAAATATGGTTTTACAATATTACAATATGCATCAGCAGCTTTTTGCCCCTCAAATTTATTTGCTTTTTTACGCTCTTCAATCATTTTTTCGATTTTAGAATTGATGCCTGCAATGTGCATAGATATTTTTTCTATCAAATCGATTTGTTCTTTAGCATGTTTTTTAAATCCGTCTCCAAAAATATTTTTCAATCCGCTAACATTTTCTATCAACGTATTTTGATATTTTATTGCAGTCGGAATAATATGATTTCTAGCGATATCTCCTAAAACCCTTCCTTCTATCTGAATTCTTAAAATATATTCTTCCAATTCAATTTCATGACGCGCTTCTACTTCTACCTTGCTCATCACATCCATTTCTTTAAAAAGTGAAATCGATTTTTTAGAAATTTTTGCTTTTAATGCTTCTGGTGTAGTTTTATTATTACTTAAACCACGTTTTTCTGCTTCAACCTCCCATTCTTTTCCGTAGCCATTTCCTTCAAAACGAATCTTTTTTGATGCTTTAATATATTCTCTTAAAACATTAAATATCGCTTCGTCTTTTTTCAATTTTTTATTTTCCACCAAAGCATCAACCTCTATTTTAAAATCTTTTAATTGCTTTGCGATAATGGTATTTAATGTTGTCATAGAACCAGCACAGTTTGCCCAAGAACCAACAGCTCTTAATTCGAACTTATTCCCTGTAAAAGCAAAAGGTGAAGTTCTATTTCTGTCTGTATTATCTAACAAAATTTCAGGGATTTTACCAACAATATTTAATTTTAAATCTGTTTTTTCTTCTGGTGATAATTTTCCTTTTGTTACATTTTCTAATTCATCTAAAACAGCAGATAATTGCGAACCAATAAATACAGAAATTACTGCTGGTGGAGCTTCATTCGCTCCTAATCTATGATCGTTACTTGCAGAGGCAATAGAAGCTCTTATCAATTCCTCATAATCATGAACCGCTTTAATTGTATTTACAAAAAACGTTAAAAATTGTAAATTCTTCATAGGTGTTTTTCCAGGACTTAATAAATTAACTCCGGTATTTGTAGCTAAAGACCAATTGTTATGTTTACCTGAACCATTAATTCCTGCAAAAGGTTTTTCATGAAATAATACTCTAAAATTATGCTTTTGTGCAATTTTCTCCATCACATCCATTAATAATGAATTGTGATCTACCGCTAAATTTGCTTCTTCAAAAATCGGTGCTAATTCGTATTGATTTGGTGCAACTTCATTATGACGCGTTTTCACAGGGATTCCCAACAACATACATTCTTGTTCTAAATCTCTCATATAACTTAAAACTCTACGAGGAATTGATCCAAAATAATGATCATCTAACTGTTGTCCTTTTGCAGGTGAATGTCCTAATAATGTTCTACCAGTTAAATTAATATCTGGTCTAGAAATTGCCAAAGCAGAATCAATTAAAAAATATTCTTGCTCCCAACCTAAAGAAGCATTTACTTTAGTAACATTTTTATCAAAATATTTACAAACTGCTGTTGCAGCAGAATCCATTGCTTGTAAAGCTCTTAATAACGGCGCTTTATTATCTAACGCTTCTCCTGTATATGCTACAAATATTGTAGGAATACATAATGTTGTTCCATATATAAAAGCTGGCGATGTTGGATCCCAAGCAGTATAACCTCTTGCCTCAAAAGTATTTCTAATTCCGCCATTCGGAAAACTTGATGCATCTGGTTCTTGTTGCACTAATTCTCCTCCGCCAAATTTTTCCATAGCTCTTCCGTTTCCAATTGTCTCGAAAAAAGCATCATGTTTTTCTGCAGTTGCACCAGTTAATGGCTGAAACCAATGTGTATAATGTGTAGCTCTTTTTGATAAAGCCCAATCTTTCATTGCAGCTGCAACTTGATTTGCAACATTTCTATCAATTTTTTTTCCAAACTCAATTGCATCCATAACACTTTGAAAAGCTTCTTGAGTCATATATTGACGCATTGCATGCTCATTAAAAACATTTCTTCCAAAAACTTCTGACTTTCTTTCTTCTTCAGTTATTTTTAAAGGAACTCTATTAAGAGTTTCTTTGAGTGCATTAAAACGGATTGTAGACATACTAATGATTTTTCAACAAAAATAACGATAAATGCACACTAAAAACATATTTACCCCTATTTTTATCAACATAAAATAAAATTAATTAACATTTTAATATATTTACCCCTAAAAATTTAGAGGTAAAAAATATTTTTATATACTTTTGCATCGAATTCATTCATTACAAACAAAAAAAACAACACAATGAACAAATCAAAACTAGAGTATATTTGGCTAGATGGTCATCAACCTACTCAAAACATGAGAAGTAAAACCAAAGTTGAAAATGACTTTAGCGGTAAGCTAGAAGATTGCCCTGTTTGGTCATTTGACGGAAGCTCTACAGAACAAGCTTCTGGTGGCGCATCAGATTGTTTATTAAAACCAGTTGCAATTTATCCAGATCCAACAAGAAAAAATGGATTCTTAGTAATGTCTGAAGTTTTAAATGCTGATGGAACTCCACACGCATCAAATGCAAGAGCAACTATTGATGATGATGACAATGATTTTTGGTTTGGATTTGAGCAAGAGTATTTCTTAATGGATGCTAAAACAGATTTACCTTTAGGTTTTCCACGTGGCGGATTTCCTGGCCCACAAGGAAAATACTACTGTTCAGTTGGCGGCAGATACACTTGGGGAAGAGATTTTGTTGAAGAACATGCAGATTTATGTATTGATGCAGGATTAAACTTTGAAGGAATCAACCAAGAAGTTGCACCAGGACAATGGGAATTTCAATTATTTGCTCAAGGCGCTAAAAAAGCTGGAGACGAAATTTGGATTGCTCGTTATTTATTAGACAGATTAACAGAAAAATACAATTACTATATTGAGTATCACCCAAAACCAGTAAAAGGAGATTGGAATGGTTCTGGTATGCATGCAAACTTCTCAAACACAACACTAAGAACTTGTGGATCTAAAGAAGTATATGAAAAAATTTGTGAAGCGTTTAGACCTGTAACTGAAAAACACATGGATGTTTATGGTGCAAATAATGACGAACGTTTAACAGGATTACACGAAACTGCACATGTTTCTGATTTCTCTTTCGGAGTTTCAGACAGAGGCGCTTCAATCCGTATTCCAATTATTACAGTTGAAAAAGGCTGGAAAGGTTGGCTAGAAGATAGAAGACCAGCATCGAATGGAGATCCTTATAAAATTGCAGGAAGAATTATTAAAACGGTAAAACCTGTTTGCGACAGCCTTTAATTAAAGGTTAAGAACATAAAAAAAGCCTCGATAAATATCGAGGCTTTTTTTATGTTGTTAACTATTACTTTTACTGAATTGTTGTAAAGACAAATACTCCGTAAAGCACTAATAGGATAAATCCGTCTTTCCAATCGAGTCTTAATTTTCTCGGGAAAAACACTAACGGGAATATTAAGAATGAGATTCCTAACATCCAAAAAATATCGTATTCTAATAAATCAATATCATTTAAATGAATTGGCGTTATCATCGAAGTAATTCCTAATACAGCTAAAATATTAAAGACATTTGAGCCAATTAAATTACCTAAAGAAATTGCTTTCTCTTTCTTTAACACAGCAATTATAGATGCAGCCAACTCTGGAATACTAGTACCTACAGAAACAACTGTTACTCCAATTATACGTTCACTTACACCAAAATCTGTAGCTAAATCTACAGCACCTTTGATCAATAATTCTGAACCTGACCACAATCCTACTCCACCAATAGCAAAAAAGAAAATCGTTTTTACCCAAGATAACATTTCATCATCTTCTGGCATTTCATCTACAACAGCTTGCTTTTGAAATCGCAATAAGTAAACTAAAAAAATTACTAAAAAAGAAAATAGAATTGCACCTTCATTAAAGTCGATTATAGAATCGTTATATAAAAAATAAAATAGCAATCCAGATGCAATCATCATTACTGGCCAATCAGTTTTGTAAAAGCTTTTGTTCACATCAATCTTAGACAATGTAATTGTAATTCCTAATACCAAAGCTAAATTTGCAATATTAGAACCTACAACATTCCCTAATGCTAAATCTGGAAATCCGTCTAAAGCAGATTTTATGCTAATGATTAATTCTGGTGCAGAAGTTGCAAAAGAAACAACTGTCATACCAATAACTATCTTTGGAATATTCAATCTTAAAGAAAGACCAACCGCCGCTTTTAACAGCCAATTACCTCCAACAATTAACAGAACTAACCCTGAGATTATATACAAAAACTCCATGTAACAAATTTTATGCGAAGATAGTGTAATTAGACTTTTTTTTAAGTGATTTCTCTTTTTTCATTTTTAAAAATTTATTTTTACAGCTTTATATAAATTTCATTTTTATCATGAAAAAAAATAAAGACCTATTTATAACTTTTCTTTTTTTAATTTTTGCTTCATTTTTCAGCTATAATTTAAGTGCTCAAGAGAAAAAAGCTTACCTCTTACAACGTTATGAAGGAGTAAAAGAGCTTATAAATAAAAACAGCACTAAAGAAGAATTAAGCGACATAAAATACAACCTTGAACGCCAAGGTGTGTTTTTTAGTTTCGACAATTTAAAATACAACTCCAACAAAGAAATAATAAGCATCAGCATAAAACTAAAAAATAAAAAAAGTGAATTTTCTGGCGAATGGAATCAAAAAAACCTTCCGATTCCACATATTAAGATTGTAGAAGTAAACGGAATAATTACAGCAACTAAAAGCTTAAATAATGAGTTCGTTTTTACAGAAAGTGATAATAAAAAAATCAATTTTAAATCGAAAGAAAACAACAAACCTATTTATATTGTTGATGGAAAAATCACAGCTGCTGAAGATTTTAAAAACATTGAAACAAACGACATTGAATCGATTTCTGTTTTAAAAGGAAAATCTGCTATAAAATTATATGGAGACAAAGGCAAAAACGGAGCTATTTTAATAAAAATGAAGCAACAATAATTTTGATTTCTTCTTTAAAGTTTGTAAATTTAAATCAAATGAAAAAACATTTTTTTAAAACAATTGCTAAAGTAAATAAAGCGGTTTTACCTTCATTTACAAAAAAACAATTAGACATTAGCAAAGCCACAAAATTACAGTTAGCAATTATTGGTTGGCGCGCTTATGTTACTATGCAATCATTAAAATAAAATATTTATGGACAAAGAACATATTAAAGTTTTTAGCGGAACATCTGTATTAGTAAATCGTTTAAGTTTTTTACTTGACGCAGAAAAAATACCTTCATTAATTAAAGATCATGTTAGCTCGGGCAATCTTGCAGGATTTGGCGCATTAAGCAATTCTGTAGAATTATTCATCTACAATTCTGATTTACAAAAAGCAACGTCAATTATTGAAGAATTTAAAAAAGAAATAGCAGAATAGGCTTTTAAATTAAAAAAATAGCAACTATATTTGCAGCCGCTTACGGCCATGTGGCGCAACTGAATAGCGCACTTGATTACGGCTCAAGAGGTTATAGGTTTGAATCCTATCATGGTCACTAAAAAACGCATCAAAATTGATGCGTTTTTTTATTTTATATCCTTTTTAAAACCAGAAAAACCTCCAAACATTAATGTTTAAAAGGTTTTTCATCTAACCAAACTTAATCTTAAATTAGTTTTTGCTAATTATATTTTTGATGGCATAAATCATTCCTGCCAAAAATAAAAACATTATCCCTCCATCAATTGGTAAACCTGGCGGTGGCGGTGGCGGAATTGGCGGTGGAACAATCTGTCCATATGATTGTAATGTAATCGCGATGAATACAATTGCCAAATATCTTTTCTTGTTTTGAAAACTCATTTTTAATTCTGTTTCATATTAATAAAACACTATAGTTTTTAAAAAGTTAAAAACTCAGAAAACACTCTAAACCTTATTCGAAATACCTCCTTATCGCAACACGATGCTCTGGAATGCTTTTGTCGTAATTTTCAACAAGCACTTCAATAAGCTCAGGTTCTTTTTTACCAACCTCTTTTTTAGATCTGTATTTTGAAACATACAGGTTATATTCTTCGTTTTTTCTTTCAAAAATTAAAAAATGCTCTGAATTTAATTCACTAAAACAAATTTCATTTCCAGAAAAAACATCAGACTCATCTTTAAAAAACGAGTTGAAACCGTAGTATAAAAATACATTTGTCATATTAAACTAATTCTGCCGATAAACCTAACTGTTGCAGTTTAGAACATCTAGGTTTTAAATCTTTATACTCACCTGTTTTTACGGTACACTTTCCTTTATAATGCACCAAAATAGAGCATTGTTCTGCTTGCTCTAGCGTGTGCTCACAAACATCAATTAAAGAATCAATTACATGATCAAATGTATTTACATCGTCATTAAACAAAACTATTTCATGTTGATTTACTTCCTTTTCTAGAACATCAACTTCTTCTTGTATTTTTTCTTTTGTACTCATTTCTTAGTATAAATATACAACTATGCTTTAAAATATTTTAAAGAAACCCAATTATTTTTTTCGATAGTTTTTTTCAATTGCAAACCATACTTAGATACTTCAGCATCAATCGTTGCAATATCTTCTTTGTAAAAACCACTTAATAGTAAAACGCCATTTTTAAGCAAACAGTTAGTATAGGTTTTCATATCTGACAACAAAATATTTCTGTTAATATTCGCAATAATTACATCATATTTTTGATTTTTTAACAAACTTGCATCGCCTTCGTAAAACGAAATATGTTTGCAATTATTTCGCTCTGCATTTTCTATAGAATTTAAATAACACCAATTGTCTATATCGATTCCATCTAAAGGTTTTGCTCCTTTCATTTCTGCAAAAATTGCTAAAATTCCAGTACCACAACCCATATCTAAAGTAGATTTATTTTCTAAATCTAACTCTAATAAATGCTGAATCATCATGTGTGTTGTTTCGTGATGACCCGTTCCAAAACTCATTTTTGGCTCGATAACAATATCGTATTGTAATTTTTTATCTTCATGAAAAGGTGCTCGAATACTTACCAAATCATCAACCTGAATGGCTTCAAAATTCTTTTCCCATTCTGCGTTCCAATTGGTTTGTGCAACTTCATTTTTTTGAAAAGAAATCGAAAATTCATCAGAATTTAATATAGAAATGCTTTCTAAAATATCAGCATTCCATTCTTCTTTCTGAATATATGCGGTAACGCCATTATCGTTTTCTACAAAACTTTCGAATCCTGCAAAACCTAACTCAGCAATTAAAATTTCGGTTCCAGGTTCTTTTGGAGCAACTGTAAAATTGTATTCTAAGTAAATATTATCCATTAAATTGCTTTAATAATTTCAACAAAATCTTCCACTTTTAAAGAAGCACCTCCAATCAATCCACCATCAACATCTTTTTTAGAAAAAATCTCTTCTGCATTTGATGGTTTTACACTTCCACCGTATAAAATTGAAGTATTATCTGCAACACTTGTATTGTATTTTTCTTGCAATATATTTCTGATAAAAGCATGCATTTCTTGTGCTTGCTCTGGACTTGCAGTTTCTCCCGTTCCAATTGCCCAAACAGGCTCATAAGCCAAAACAATATGATTCCAAGCAATAGCTTCTAGATGAAACAATCCTTTTTCTAATTGGTTTTGAACAATATTAAAATGATTTTCTGATTTTCTATCTTCTAATTGCTCACCAAAACAAAAAATAACTTCTAATCCTTTTTCAATAGCTTTGTTTACTTTTTTAGCTAAAATTTCGTCTGTTTCACCAAACAAAGATCTTCTTTCTGAGTGACCAATAATTACTGTTTCAACACCAATACTTTGCAACATATCTGCAGAAATTTCTCCAGTAAAAGCACCACTATTTTCTTGATGCATATTTTGCGCAACTACTTCAACTTTAGATTTTTTTGCTCTTTTAATCGCTGTTGTTAAATTTATAAATGTAGGAGCAACAATAACTCTTGTATTATCTAACTTGATATTTTTTATTGCTTTTCTAATTCCTTTTACCAAACTTTTAGTTTGTTTAGAATCATTATTCATCTTCCAGTTTCCTGCAACAATTTTACTTCTCATTTGTACTATTTTAGCTTTAAACACTGCAAAAATACGTTATTTTTTTAAGGCCTCAACTATCCTTTTATCGGTAATCTTTTTTGCTTTAAATAAATTGATTGTTCCGTTTTCATTCACTACCAAATACCTCGGAATCCAATTTGAATTTAGAAAATCTCCAAAA
>CAXICE010000071.1:0-8064 GCA_964022045.1 uncultured Polaribacter sp.
TATGTTTGGAGTTGGTTTTTCGGAATGATTATCGGTTCAGTATTTTATATTTATAAAGATTTTGGTGACTGGAATTTTAAAAATACGTTGTCTTTTGTTATCGGAATTTCGGTAGGCGTTGGAATTAGTTTTATGACGCCAGCACAAGAAAACGATAATTTATGGTTTGTGTTTTTCTGTGGAATTATTGGTGTTTCTGGGATGACGTTGCCAGGTTTGTCAGGTTCGTTTATTTTAATTTTATTAGGAAACTATGTATTGTTATTAGTTGATTCTGTAAACGGTTTATTTACGATTGTTACAGGTTTGTTGTCTGGGAATTTTGATGTGTTGGATGTTCCGGAAAACATGAGGCATTTAAAAATAATTTCTGTTTTTACAGCAGGTTCAGCTTTTGGATTGGTTTCAATTTCTCATGTGTTAGGTTATGTTTTAAAACGCTGGCATCAAATTGTAAATGCAGTAATTATTGGGTTTATTGCTGGTTCTTTAGGAATAGTTTGGCCTTGGAAACGCACCGTGTATTCGACCCAAAAAGGTGAGTTTTTATTAGACGGAAAAGGAAATAAAATCATTTTAAATTACGAACGATTTTTACCAGATTTCACAAATTCAGAAACTTGGTTTGCCATTTTTTATATTATTATAGGCGTTGCATTAATTTTAGGAATTGATTATTATGATAGACAGAAAAAAGCAAAATAACCAGCATGTATTTGGATTGTTAGGAAGAGATATTTCGTATTCTTTTTCTAGTGGATATTTCAAAGAAAAATTTGCTGAATTAGAATTGGTAAATCATCAATATCAAAATTTTGATGTGCAATCGATTGAAGAATTTCATTTATTAATAAATCAAACCGAAACTTTATCAGGAATGAATGTTACGATTCCGTATAAAGAAGTGGTAATTCCGTTTTTAGATGAAATAGATTCAGAAGCCAAAGAAATAGGTGCTGTAAATACGATTAAGTTTTTAGAAAACGGAAAATTAAAAGGTTTTAATACTGATGTTGTTGGATTCTTAAACTCTTTAAAACCATTGTTAGAAGAACATCATACAAATGCATTGATTTTAGGAACTGGCGGCGCATCAAAAGCAATTGCGTATGCGTTGAAAAAACTAGAAATCGATTTTAAGTTTGTTTCTAGAAATCCGTCCGCAGAAAATGAAATTTCGTATTCAGATTTATCTGAAGAAATCATAACTACACACACAGTCATTATTAATTGTACGCCATTAGGAACTTTTCCAGAAACTGATTTGTGTCCAAATATTCCATATCAATTTATTACTTCTAAACATTTATTGTACGATTTAATTTACAATCCTGCTTCAACTACATTTTTGCAAAAGGGTAAAAATAAAGGCGCAAAAACTAAAAATGGATTGGAAATGTTACAACTGCAAGCCGAAGAATCTTGGCAGATTTGGAATCGCTAATTTTTTGTGATAAAAAGCTAAGTTTTTTTGTCAATTTGTAATACATCCCTATATTTAAGCATTATTATAGGAACCTTAAACATTATAAGATGTTAGACGAAAATCAAGAGAATACAGAAGATCAAAACAAAGCAACTCCAGAAGAAAATGAAGTAACACCAATTGAAACTACAAAAGCTGAAAAAGTGGAAGAAGTTGTTGAGGCTGTCGAAAAAGTTGAAGAGGAAAAAGTTGCAACTGATAAAGCAGTAGAAGAGATTGAAGAGAAAGTAGCAGAAGAAGCTGAAAAAGACGAAGAGAGAAATACGATTCCGATGTTAGATTATGAAAACATGGAATTAGAAGCTTTGACGATTGAGCTAGAAAAGTTAATAAAAGATTTTCCTGTACAACAATTAAAGAAAAATACAGATGCTATTAAAAATGCATTTAATGCAAAATTTGGTGCTTTATTAGCAGAGAAAAAAGCAGCATTTTTAGCAGAAGGTGGTAATTCTATCGATTTTCAATATTCTAGCCCTGTAAAAGCAACATACAATTCTTTATTGTCTGATTATAAGAAAAAAAGAGATGCATATTATGCTGATTTAGAAACACAATTAAAAAATAACTTAGAAAAACGTCATATTGTAATTGCTCAATTAAAAGAGTTGATTGAAAATGCTGACCCAAAAACGATGTATAAAAACTTTAAAGTTATACAAACTAGTTGGAGAGAAATTGGTGCAGTTCCAAGAAATAAATACAATGATACTTGGAGAAATTACCATCATCATGTAGAGCGCTTTTACGATTTATTACACATGAGTAACGACTTTAGAGATTTAGATTTTAAAAATAATCTAGAAGAAAAGTTGAGGTTGATTAAAAAAGTAGAGGCATTAGCAGAGTTAGACAATGTAAACGAGGCTTTTAAAGAATTGCAGCAATATCATAAAGCTTGGAAAGAAGATATCGGACCTGTTTCTCAAGAACACAGAGAAGATGTTTGGCAAAAATTTAGTGCTGCAAGTAAAAAAATTCACGATAAAAGACACGATTATTTTAGATCGATGAAATCTCAATATCAAGAAATTATTGAGAAGAAATTAGTAGTGATTGAATCAATAAATCAATACGATACCTCTAAAAATAAAAAACACAGCGATTGGCAAAAAAGCATCAACGAAATTGAAGCGTTGAGAAAACAATATTTTGATGCAGGTAAGTTGCCATATAATAAAAGTGAAGAAGTTTGGCAAAAATTTAAAGCGGCTACAAAGAAGTTTAATGTTGCTAAAAATGTTTTTTACAAACAAGAGAAAAGTATTCAACAAGATAATTTAGATAAGAAAAATGCATTGATTGAATTAGCAGAATCTGTTAAAGATAGCGAAGATTGGGAAAATGCTACAAACACCATGAAAAAAATTCAAGCAGATTGGAAAAAAATTGGACATGTGCCAAGAAAGTTTTCTGATGATATTTGGAAACGTTTTAAAGGAGCTTGTAATCATTATTTTGATAGACTTCATAACAAACAGAATACTTTAAATGAAGAGCAGCAAGCTTTTATTGAAGAAAAGAAAGTGTATTTAGAAGAGGTTAGAAAAGTTGAAAAAGCAACTTTAGAAGAAATAAATGATTTCATTAAGAAATGGAGAGATTTTGGAGAAACACCAAGAAGTGTTCGTCATTTAGAGTCTAAATTTTATAAGCAAGTTGATAAGTTGTTAGAAGGTTTGTCTTTAAGTAAAGATGAAATAACAATGTTGAAATATAAAAATTTAGTTGAAGGTTTATTGGCGCAAGGCAACGAACATAAATTAAATGCAGAACAAATGTTTGTAAGAAAGAAAATTGACGGAATTAATAAAGAAATTCAACAATTAGAAAATAATTTAAGTTTCTTTTCTAATGCTAAGGATGATAATCCTTTAGTAATGAATGTTAGAACTAATATAGATTCTTACAAAGAAGAGCTTAGTGTTTGGAAACAAAAACTAGATTATATCAAGAAGTTAGACTATTAAGAATAACGATTGTAAAATAAAAAACTCGGAGAAATTTTCTCCGAGTTTTTTTATATTTAAAAGAATTGATTTTTATGCCATTAAGCCATCAATCTTTTCTTTTTCTTCTCTTGCTAAATCAGCATCCACTAAAATTCTACCACTATATTCATCAATTGTGATCTTTTTACGAGTAGCAATTTCTACTTGTACTTGTGGCGGAATTGTAAAGAAAGAACCACCAGATGCTCCTCTTTCAATAGATACAACAGCCAATCCATTTTTTACTTTACTTCTAATTCTTTTATAAGCTTTTAATAAATGCTCGTCAATTGCTTCAGAAAATTCTGCAGACTTTTTAACTAGCATTTTTTGCTCTTTTTCAGTCTCTTTTAAGATTCCTGCTAATTCAGCTTTCTTATGCTTTAAATGCTCCTCTTGTTTTGCTAATTTTTCTTTAGTAGCATTAATGATTTCATTTTTCTGCTCAATTCTTACAGTGTATTCTCCAATTCTTTTTTCAGCTAATTGAATTTCTAATTCTTGATATTCAATTTCTTTACTCAATGAGTCAAACTCTCTGTTATTTCTAACTTTCTTTTGTTGCTCATCATACTTTTTCATCATTGTTTTAGACTCTTCAATTAACAATTTTTTATTGTTAATGTCAGTTTCTAAGTTAGAAACGTCTTCTGCAAAATTTGAAAGTCTAGTATTTAAACCTGCAATTTCATCTTCTAAATCTTCAACTTCTAAAGGTAATTCTCCACTAACATTATTAATTTCATCAATTCTAGAATCGATTAATTGTAAGTCGTATAAAGCTCTTAGTTTTTCTTCTACCGTAACCTCTTTCTTCTTTGCCATGTTTTAACTGTAATAAATTGGGTTTGTACTTTTTTCTGATAAAATGACTGCAAAATTAGTGAATTTTTTTGTAAGATACTCAACTAAAAGATTTTTTGTGAACTGTTCACTTTCATAATGTCCAATATCTGCCAATAAAATTTGTTTTTCTGCTTTAAAAAAATCGTGATACTTAAAATCTGAACTGATATAAGCATCTGCTTTAATTGCAATTGCGTTTTCAATTGCAAAACTTCCAGATCCACCTAAAACAGCCACTTTTTTTATTGATTTACCTAATAATTCTGAATGTCTAACACAATCGGTTTTCATGGTTAATTTTACAAATTGAATGAATGCAGTTTCACTCATTTCTGTTTCCAATTCGCCAATCATTCCCATTCCAATAGTTTCTTGTGTTTTGATGTTTGATTTCGGAATTAAAATTTCTGTGTTTTTCAATCCTAAGACTTCACAAATTTTTCCGCTAACACCATCTTTCTTATTGTCTAAAGCGGTATGCATCGCGTAAATAGCAATGTCATTTTTTATCGCTTTTAAAACCACACGTTCTACATATGTATTGCCGTTTAATTTTTTTAATCCGCCAAAAATTATAGGATGAAAGCTTACAATTAGGTTGCAGTTTTTTGCAATTGCTTCATCAACAGTTGCTTCTAAGCTATCTAAAGTAACTAAAATGCCAGAAACTTCTGTGTTGTAATTACCAACTAAAAGACCAACATTATCAAAGCTTTCAGCGTAAGAAAGTGGCGCTAATTCTTCTAAATAATCGGTTACATTTTGTATTTTCATTCGATTTAAATTTGTGTAATTTTCTTAAAAAAGAAAATTATAACGAGAACCAAAGTTAAGATTTTTAATTACTTTAGTACTAATGAAATTTATTCGATTTTTATTATTTCCATTTACCATCATTTACATCATAGTTACGAGTGTTCGTAATTATTTTTTTGATGTTGGTGTTTTTAAATCTACCAAATTTGAAAAACCAATAATTGCTGTTGGAAATTTATCGGTTGGCGGAACAGGAAAAACGCCACAAATTGAATATTTAATTAAATTATTGAAAGTCAATTACAAACTAGGTGTTTTAAGTAGAGGTTACGGACGAAAAACAAAAGGTTTTTTATTGGTTGATAAAACTAAAAGTACAGTAGATGTTGGTGATGAACCTTTACAATTTTCGAAGAAATTTATTGATGTTTCTGTAGCGGTTGATGAAAATCGGGTTAACGGAATTCAGCAATTAACAAATACAGAAGTTGTTTTGTTGGATGATGCTTTTCAGCACAGAAAAGTAACAGCAGGATTTTATGTTTTGCTAACAAAATATAGCGAATTATTTTCGAATGATTTTGTGTTGCCAACCGGAAATTTAAGAGAACGAAGAATTGGTGTAAAACGTGCCGATGTTGTTGTTGTTACTAAATGTCCAACAAATATTGACAAGCAAGAGAAGAAAGAATTAAAACAATTAATTGGTAGATACTTTGATGGACCAATTTTCTTTTCATCCATTGAATATGTAGCTGTTTTGCAAAGCAATAATTCAATAAAGATAGAAACTTCGGATTTGTCTAATTACGAAGTTTTATTAATCACCGGAATTGCAAACCCAACGCCGTTAGAAAAATATTTGTCAAATTTAAATTGCAATTTTAAACACGTTAAGTTTCCGGATCATCATCAGTTTTCAGAAAAAGAAATATCGACTTTAAAAACAGAGTTTAATGCCTTGAAATCTGATGCTAAAATCATGCTAACAACCGAAAAAGATTTTGTACGACTGTCTGATAAAATTGAGAATTTGTATTATTTAGAAATCGAAACAAGTTTTGGAAATCAACAACAAGAATTTGATGATTTAATTACCAATTACGTAACGTCTAATCTATAGTTTATTACGATGTAAGCTTTTTATAATTCCGTCTGCCAATCCAATTTTTGGAACATAAATTTTTCTTGCTCCGCTCCATTTCATTGCTGATAAATAAATCTTTGTTGCGGGGATAATTACATCGGCTCTATCTGGATTTAAACTTAATTCAGAAACACGATCATCATAACTCATCTTTTTTAAGAACTGATATTGGGCATTTAAATAAATATAAGAAATAGGTTTTCCAATAGTTCTTCCAGACATTTTAAATAGTTTATTGATGTTTCCACCAGAACCAATTAAAGAGAGTCTTTTAAGATCTTTAGTGTTGGTTTCTACCCATTTTTGAACTTCTTTAAAAATGATTTTATTCTCAGATTTTTTATTGTTTATCAAACGAACAGTTCCCATTTTAAAAGATTTCGAGTTGATAATTCTTCCTTTAGAGAAAATGGTAAATTCTGTACTTCCACCACCAACATCAACATATAAATAAGAGGCGTCGTTTTCTATCAGCTCACTTAAATCTGTAGAAAAAATAATGGCAGCTTCTTTTTTACCACCAATAATATCTATTTCTACATCTGTTTTTTCTGAAATTAATTGTGCAATCTCTTTCCCATTTTCAGCTTCTCGCATTGCAGAAGTTGCACATGCTTTATATTTTTCTACATTATTAATTTTCATCAATAATTTAAAAGCCTCCATAGCGTCAATCATTCTTTGTGTGTTTGTTTCAGAGATTCTTCCAGAAACAAACGCATCTGCTCCTAAACGAATTGGAACACGCACTAAAGAAGATTTTCTAAATTGAGGTTCTTTATCCTTTTCTACAATAACATTAGCAATTAATAACCTAATGGCATTTGAGCCAATATCTATTGCTGCATATTTTTTAATTTCTAACAAGCGTACTTTTATTTATGGTTTTTTGGAGTTTCAATTAAAACTGTTTCTCCTTTTTTTATGCTTTTCCAGTGTTTGTTGTCAAATTGAATTCCGATGACACCACAAGTGGGTACATGCGCAATTGGTTTGCTTCCATATTTGTTTACAAACGTGTTTATTCCGTGATCATGGCTAAAAATAATAGCAGAATCAAAGCTGTCATCTAGTGCTTTTATTGTTTTTACCAAATAACCATCGCTAAAACTATATAGTTGTTTCTTGATTTTTAAATTGGCTAGCGGATAGCTAAAATTGTCGCAAAAAATAATTGCTGTATGCAAAGCTCTATTTGCACTGCTTGTTACAAAAACATCAGGCTTTGTAATTACTTTTGATAAAAAACCAGATAATAAATGCGCATCTTTTATACCGCGTTTTTTAAGCGGTCTATCTATATCTTTTATACCATCATATTCCCAAGATGATTTTGCGTGACGAACAATATAAAGTGTTTTCATTCTAAAGTTTGATAGAGTAAATATAGAAAATTATGGAGCTAATCGTTCTATTTTCCAAGAAAAATCTTTTTGTAAAGTGTAACGTATCCTGTCGTGCATTCTGTTGGGTCTTCCTTGCCAGAATTCTATAGAAATTGGCTTTACTAAAAAGCCGCCCCAATGTTTTGGACGAGGAATTTCTTGCTGATGATATTTTTTTTCAAAAGATTTTAAATTGCTGTCTAATACTTCTCTAGAAGCAACAACTTCACTTTGGTTTGATGCCCAAGCGCCTAATTTACTTCCGTCTGGTCTCGATTCAAAATAGCCATCAGATAAGTTTTCTGCTAATTTTTCTGCCTTTCCCTTAATAATGATTTGCTGTTCTAAACCAGCCCAAAAAAACGACATGCAAATGTTGTTGTTTGCTAAAATTGCTTTTCCTTTTTCAGAATTGTAATTGGTGTAAAAAATAAAACCTTCCCAAGTATATTT
>CAXICE010000072.1:0-8014 GCA_964022045.1 uncultured Polaribacter sp.
AAAAATGGAAAGCAACTCATTATTACGCTTAGCAGAAAAATACGGAAGTCCTTTGTATGTATATGATACAGATAAAATAGCTTCTCAATACAATAGTATTATCAACGCATTTTCAGATGTGAAAAATGTTAAGATTAATTATGCCGTAAAAGCACTTTCTAATATTAATATTTTAAAAGTTTTTAATCAATTAGGGTCTTGTTTGGATACGGTTTCTGTACAAGAAGTTCAGCTTGGTCTAGCTGCTGGTGTGTTGCCAGAGAATATTATTTTTACACCAAACGGAGTTTCTTTAGCAGAAATTGAAGAAGTTGCCGAAATGGGTGTTCAAATTAATATTGACAATCTTTCTATTTTAGAATTATTCGGACAAAAACATCCAACAATTCCGGTTTGTGTGCGTATAAATCCGCATGTAATGGCTGGTGGGAATTCTAAAATTTCTGTGGGTCATATCGATTCTAAATTCGGAATTTCAATGTATCAAGTTCCTTTAATTAAACGTGTTGTAGAAAATACAAACATGAAAATTAACGGAATTCACATGCACACAGGTTCAGATATTTTAGATATTGATACTTTTTTACGCGCTACAGAAATTTTGTTTGATGTTGCCAATCAGTTTGAAGATTTAGATTTTATCGATTTTGGAAGTGGATTTAAAGTACCTTATAAAGAAGGTGATATTGCTACTGACATTGAACAATTAGGAAAACAATTATCTACACGTTTCAACCAGTTTTGTAAAGATTACGGAAAAGAATTGACCTTAATGTTTGAACCAGGGAAATTTTTGGTGAGTGAATCTGGTGTTTTTCTAGCAAAAGTAAACGTTATCAAACAAACAACTTCTACTGTTTTTGCTGGCGTTGATAGTGGTTTCAATCATTTAGTAAGACCTATGATGTATGATTCTTATCATCACATTACAAACATTTCTAATCCAACAGGAAGAGAGCGCTACTACTCTGTTGTCGGCTATATTTGCGAAACTGATACTTTTGGTAACAACAGAAGAATTAACGAAATAACGGAAGAAGATATTTTGTGTTTCCACAATGCGGGCGCGTATTGTTTTTCTATGGCTTCTAATTACAATTCTCGTTTTAGACCTGCAGAAGTTATGATTCATAACGGAAAAGATTATTTGATTCGTAAAAGAGAAACCTTTGATGATATTCTAAGAAATCAGGAAGTTGTTGAATTTTCATAAGGAAATTCAACTTAATTCTAAACTCTTAATTTGGTTACTTCGCTACAACCGATTATAAGACTTTAAAACGACGCATAATCGACTTAAGTTGTAACCAATTAACCCAAAAGAAAACATGACACTAAAAACGAAAAAAAATACATTTTATTTAACCTTGATCTTAATCACTAATGTTTTTTGTATCTCGGCGATTGGGCAAATCAATCTTAATAAACAAAATTGGATTCACGGCTCAAAGGATTGCAAAAAAAATACTGATGAACTAATACAAGTAGTTCAATACAACCAAAACACATGGATATTAAGACAAAATAAATGCACAAATTATGAAGCTCCTTTTATGTTTTTATTTTTGGGTCAAGATAAAGCATTATTAATAGACACAGGAGCCACAAAGGAAGAAGAACATTTTCCATTATATAAAACAGTTAATATTATTGTCGATAATTGGCAAAAAAAGCAAAATAAAAAAATAGAATTAGTGGTGGCCCATACACATAAACACGGAGATCATTTTTCTGCAGATACCCAGTTTAGAGGAAAAGCAAATACAACCATAGTTGGTCTAGAAAAAACTGACGTTATCGATTTCTTTAAGTTCATAAATTGGGCGAATGATATTGTTGATTTTGAACTTGGAAATAGAACTTTAAAGATTGTTCCATTACCCGGACATCAGGAAGCATCAATTGCAATATATGATACCTCAACTAAACTATTGCTAACAGGTGATACATTTTACCCTGGTCGTCTTTATGTAGACGATTGGTCTTCTTTTAGAACAAGTGTTAATCGACTAGTTGAATTTTCAAAGGAACATGAGATTAAGTATATCCTTGGGAATCACATTGAAATGACCTCAACCGACGGTGTTGATTATCCAATGGGCTCAACCTATCATCCTGAAGAGCAAAAGCTTCCCTTAAATGTCAAAGACTTACTATCACTTCAATCTTCACTTAACAGTTTAGGAGATAAACCAACTAAAAAAGTGCATAAAAAATTTATAATTTATCCCATTAAATAACTGGCCGCAAAACCATATATAATTTATGCTAAATTTAAACAAATAATAACATAATTTGTAACCGCGATAAATCCATCAGATTTTCTCTCCGCAAAAATTATTCACAAACACGTTAGCCAAACTACTTTTATAATCCAATATATAACAACTTATTTTCTCCAATTTTTTTCCTATTTTCGAGTTTCAAATTCAACATAAATGAAAGTATGCATTGCCGAGAAACCAAGTGTAGCAAGAGAAATTGCTAACATTCTGGGTGCCAACACAAAACGTGATGGTTATTACGAAGGCAACGGTTATGCAGTTACCTATACGTTTGGGCATTTATGTACTTTATTAGAACCTAAAGATTACAAACCACATTGGAAAAGTTGGGATTTGAACAATTTACCAATGTTACCTCAAAAGTTCGAAACCAAAGTTACGAGCAATGACGGAATTCAAAAACAATTTAATATTGTAAAATCACTTTTTGATAAAGCAGAAGTCATCATAAACTGTGGTGATGCGGGTCAAGAAGGAGAATTGATTCAGCGTTGGGTCATCAATCAATGCAATTACAAAGGAAAAGTGCAACGTCTTTGGATTTCTTCCTTAACCGAAGAAGCTATAAAAGACGGATTTAAAAATCTACAAACATCAGAAAAGTACGATAACTTATATTATGCAGGATTTTCTCGTGCCATTGGCGATTGGTTATTAGGATTAAACGCCACACGTTTATACACTGTAAAATTTGGTGGATACAAACAGGTTTTGTCGGTTGGACGCGTACAAACTCCTACGTTGGCAATGCTGGTAAATCGTTATAAAGAAATCGAAAACTTTAAACCACAACCGTATTGGGAATTACAAACTACGTACAGAAATACCAATTTTAATTACGAAGATGGTCGTTTTCTAAAAAGAGAAGATGGTCAAGTTTTAGCTGATAAAGTAAAAGAAGCCGATTTCGAAATTGTTTCTGTCACTAAAAAGAAAGGAAAAGAATATGCGCCAAAACTGTTTGATTTAACAGGATTGCAAGTGTATTGCAATACCAAATTTGGTTTTTCTGCGGATGAAACTTTAAAAATGGTTCAGAAGTTATACGAAATGAAAGTGGTAACGTATCCAAGAGTTGATACTACTTTTTTACCGAATGATGTATATCCAAAAATTGCAGGAATTTTAAGTAAATTAACCAATTATAGCAAATTAACACAACCTCTTTTAGGGCAAAAAATAAAGAAATCAAAACGTGTTTTTGATGATAAAAAAGTAACCGATCACCATGCAATCATTCCGACAGGAATACAAACCAATTTGCAATACAATCAACAACAAGTGTATGATATTATTGTAAAACGATTTATTGCAGTTTTTTATCCAGATTCTGATGTATCTAATACTTCTGTAATTGGAAAAGCAGCAGAAATCCCTTTTAAAACTACTGGAAAGGAAATCATTAACAAAGGTTGGCGTGTTGTGTTTGAATCCGAAGAAAGTAATATCAAAAAAGAAATGAATGCGCAACAAACATTGCCATCATTTGTAAAAGGAGAAAAAGGACCACACGAGCCATCGTTTTTAGAAAAGGAAACCAAACCACCAAGAAATTTCACAGAAGCTTCGCTCCTACGTGCTATGGAAACTGCCGGAAAACAAGTTGATGATGATGAAATGCGTGAGTTGATGAAAGAAAACGGAATTGGAAGACCATCAACAAGAGCAAGCATTATTGAAACCTTGTTTAGAAGAAAATATATTGAGCGCAAAAAAAAGCTAGTATTACCCACAAAAACGGGAATTCAATTAATTGATTTGATTGACAATGAATTGTTAAAATCGGCCGAATTAACGGGACGTTGGGAAAAGCGATTGAAAGAAATTGAACGTGGAGAATTCAACGCCGGAACGTTTATCAAAAACATGAAAGCCATGGTTGATGAATTGGTGTACGAAGTGCGTTCTAACAAATCTAAAATCAGAATTTCTTCTGCTGTCATTGCGAGTGAAACGAAGCAATCTGTGACAACAAAAAAGAAAACAAAATCAACGAAACAAGTCGCAGGTAAAACCTGTCCAAAATGTAATAAAGGAACTTTGTTAAAAGGCTCAAAAGCCTTTGGATGTTCGGAATACAATAAAACCTGTGATTTCTTAATGCCTTTTGAATTCTTAGGAAAAAAGATTTCTGAAAATCAATTAATTCGTTTAATAGATAAATATTGCACCACTAATTTAAAAGGGTTTAAAACCGAAAACGGTAAAGTTGAAGGTTTAATTCGTTTTGACGAGAGCTATAAATTTAAGCTGGAGCTTAAAAAAGCTGTCATTGCGAGAGAAACGAAGCAATCTCTTTCTAATAATGAGATTACTTCGTCGAAAACTCCTCGTAATGACGTTGAAACAATTACATGTCCAAAATGTAAGAAAGGAACTGTCTTAAAAGGAAAAACTGCTTATGGATGTTCTGAACACAAAAGTGGTTGCGATTTTCTTTTCACTTTTGAGAACATCAAAAAAACAGCTAACGGAAAACCATTGACGAAAGCATTGGTTTTAGAGATTTTAAAAAATAATTAGTAGATTTATAGTAATTTAAAAAATCAGCTATGAAAAAATTACTTTTATTATTTATTGTCTCAAGTTTACTTAGTTGTTCAAAAAACGATGTTGAAGAAACAATAATTATCGACTCTCCTATTCTTGGAAAATGGCAACAAGACGGATTTGGTGCAGAACCGAACTGGCATTCAGTTACAAATGGTATAATTTATGAGTTTTTATCAGATGGTACTTATAAAGTAAGTAATAGTAGTAAAAACTATACTGGACATTACAACGTCATAACTGGTGCAAATGCAAATAAATCATTAACGTTCTACGTAACAAAAGAAAGAATAGATTTTACAAAAGAGTTAATATTTTTTATAAATAATAATTCAGTCGTATTAGCACCAAATATAAATTGTTACGCTCCTTGTAATCGAAAATTTAAAAGAATTCAATAAAAAAAACCTCACTAAATTTAGTGAGGTTTTTTTTACATATTATTGTTTAAATAACTGAATCGTATAGTCTAGTAATTCAGTATCTCCAACTTTTCCATGACCAGGAATCACTTTTTTAGTTTTTGGAAATGCAGCTTTTACTTTAGCAACCGAATTTGACCATTCAGAAACATTAGCATTTCCTAAATAACCTTTTGATGCTTTCAACGATTTTATCATACAACCACCAAAGAGAACGTTCTCACTTTCTAAATAACTAACTGTATTATCTTTTGTATGTCCTTCTCCAAAAAATCGAGCGGTTACTTTATTAGAACCTAACATTAAATCTAAACGTTCATTAAATCCATTTTGAGGGATTGCAACGCTATCTTTTTTTGCCAATTCTATCGTTAGATTATTAGCATAAGATGTAATGTTTTCATCATGAAAACCTTTTAATCCACCTAAGCAATCATCGTGAAAATGGTTCACTACTACCCCATTAACCTTAGCTTTCTTTTCTTTTTTGATCCAGTTAATTAATTCTTTAGATACTTTATCTGTAGTTGGCGTATCAAATACGAACGCTTCATTGTTTGTGATATAAACCATTCCGTTACAAGCAACATTTCCAAAATCATTGGTTTTTAAATAGGAAACATGTTTAAAAACTGTAGGACTTATTTGCTCAATAACTAAAGATTCTGTTTTGTAAACTATTTTTGATGCATGCTGAGTTGTACAGCAAAAAAAAGTTGCAATCCATAGAATTGCAACTATTTTAGTAAGTATTTTCATTTATTATTTTATTGTTTGTAAATACAATTTTTCTACTTTATCTCTTGCCCAAGGCGTTCTTCGTAAAAACTTTAAACTCGATTTTATTGAAGGATTACTTTGAAAACAATTGATATCAATAATTTCTCCTAATTCTTGCCAACCATATTCTTTGTGTAAATATTCTAAAATATCGGCAAGTTTAATTCCGTGTAACGGATTATTAGGTTGTTCTTGACTCATTATTTTTTATCTAAATCTGGTAATGTATAGTGACTAAAGATACTTTTCTTACGCATCATTTTTTCAATTTCATCAGATTTTCTAGGTGCATCTGCAGATAAATTTACAGGACCATTTTTAGTGATTAAAATATCATCTTCAATTCTTACTCCAATTCCCCACCATTTTGGATCACAATCACTTCCATCAGGAATGTAAATTCCAGGCTCCATAGTTAAAACCATGTTCTCTTCAAATGTTTTGTAATTTCCTGGATCGTGCACATCTAAACCAATATGATGCGATGTTCCGTGTGCCCAATACATATGTCTGTCATTTACCGTTTTAATAATTCCTAACTTCACTAAACCTTCGTTTACAATTCTACGAGCAGTTTGTCCTGGAGTACTAATTTTTCCACCAATTACATATTGTGCAATTCCTGCTTCTTGCGCTTCATACACTAAATCATAAATTAACTTTTGCTCTTTAGAAAACTTTCCGTTTGCAGGAATTGTACGTGTAACATCGGCTGTATAACCTCTATATTCTGCGCCTAAATCCATTAAAACTAAATCGTTATTTAAAGACAATTTGTTGTTTTCTACATAATGTAAAATACAACCATTGTTTCCAGCTCCAACAATAGATGGATATCCTTCATATTCTGCACCATATTTTTTATACACAAACTCGTGAATTCCTTGCACTTCAGTTTCAGACATTCCAGGGTGCATTGCTTTCATAATTTCAACTTGTCCCATTGCAGAAATTCGAACTGCTTTTTTAAGTAACACCAATTCTTCTTTGGTTTTTACTTCACGTAAAGTTGCCATGATTCCGCTAAGCATTCTTACATCAATGTTAGTTGCAACCTTAATGTTTTTATCTGAAGCAGGCATTTTACTTGTTGATGTTTGATAAGAAATTTTCGTTTTAAACGTTTTAATTAAATCGTATAAATCTGCTTTGTTTCTTTTATCATCTCTTACATCATTTTTAAAATCTGTGAAGATAATTTTATCAAATTTTGAAAAATCTATTGAAATGTTAGCAAACTCTTCGCCTACAAAAACATCTTTAAACCCCATTTTTTTAACGCCTTCTACACCTAATCGATAACCATTCCACATTTCTGCTCTGGCATCTCTTCGTTGGATATAAAATAACTCGTTAAAAGAACCTTTGTCTGATTGTTGATCTTCAGAAAAAACCAATAACACAGAGTTTTGCTCTTTATAACCTGTTAAATAATAAAAATTTGGATCTTGATGATAAACATAATCTACATCGTTTGCTCTATTTCTAGTTGCATTTGCAAAGAAAACGGCAACCGAGTTCTTAGGCATTTTTGCACGCAAAGCTGCTCTTCTTTCTTTATGAAAACTATTTGAAAGAAAATCTTTTGGTAAATCCTTTCCTTGAGAGAAACTAAATGTTGTAGTGAACAACAAAAGTGCAATTACTATTTTTTTTGTGTACATTTTTTTAATTTTATAAAAGTTGATGTCTCAAATGTACTATTAATTCACAAAAAAGTTAAAAGTTTGGTACTAAAATTAACAAAAGATTAATGAATTCAATAAAACTAATCTGAGATAAATAGAATGATAATTCTACATTTTTAATACATTAGCCAAAAATTTTATCAAACATTATTTAGAATGAAAAATACTGCATTAACTCACGTACACGAAGCTCTTGGAGCTAAAATTGTTCCTTTTGCTGGTTACAACATGCCGGTTTCTTATGAAGGAATTAACATTGAACACGAAACTGTTAGAAAAGCTGTTGGAG
>CAXICE010000073.1:0-7873 GCA_964022045.1 uncultured Polaribacter sp.
CATTCATCAACTACAGAAACTTGTATAGCTGCAGCTGCATTGGGTGCAGAAATTTTAGAATTTCATGTCGTTTTTGATAAAGAAATGTTTGGTCCAGATGCTAAATCTTCTTTAACAATTAAAGAAACTTCAGATTTAGTAAAAGCGATAAAAAATATTGACAGAGCATTAAATAATCCAATAGATAAAAACGATAATTCAAAATTTAAAGATTTGAAACAAATTTTCGAAAAATCGTTGGCAATCAATAAAGATTTAGAGAAAGGACATATTATAACCTTTTCTGATTTAGAAACAAAAAAGCCAAAAGGATATGGTATTTTAGCTAGTGACTATGAAACTATTTTGGGTAAAAAACTAAACAAAGATTTACCTAAATGGAGTTTTTTAAATGATAAAGATTTAATTTAATGAATATACCTATAAAAAAAATATGTGTAGTTGTTACTGCTAGACCATCTTATAGCCGAATAAAAACAGCTTTAACTGCAATTCAAAATCATCCAAAATTAGAAATGCAATTGGTAATTGCGGGTTCTGCACTTTTAGGAAGATATGGTAATGCTATTGATTTTATAGAAAAGGATGGTTTTGAGATCACTGAGAAAGTTTTTATGGTGTTAGAAGGAGAAAATCCTACGTCTATGGCAAAAACAACTGGTTTGGGTGTTATGGAATTGGCAAATGTATTCTATAAACTTCAACCAGATGCAGTAATAACAATTGCAGATCGTTTTGAAACAATAGCTACAAGTATTGCAGCTTCTTATCAAAATATTCCATTGATTCATATTCAGGGTGGAGAAGTTACAGGAAATATTGATGAAAAAGTACGACACGCCAATACAAAACTAGCAGATTTGCATTTAGTTGCTTCAGAAGATGCTAAAGAACGTGTTTTAAAAATGGGAGAAAATCCTGAAATGGTTTTTAATACTGGTTGTCCGTCAATAGATTTAGCAAAAGAAATTAAAGAAAATCCAACATTAGATTTTAACCCAATTGAGAAATATGGTGGCGTTGGAGAAATTTGCGATTGGGAAAAAGGTTATTTAGTTGTTATGCAACATCCAGTTACAACAGAATACAATTCAGCCAGAAAAGATGTTTTAAAAACTTTAGAAGCAATACATAAATTAAATATTCCTACATTTTGGTTTTGGCCCAATGTAGATGCTGGTTCTGATGGTACATCCAACGGAATTCGTTTTTTTAGAGAAACAGTAAAACCAAAAAACATTCATTTTTTTAAGAACATGGAGCCAAATGATTTTTTGCGATTATTGGTAAATAGTAAGTGTTTGATAGGTAATTCTAGTGTTGGAATTAGAGAGTGTTCTTACTTAGGCGTTCCTGTTGTAAATATTGGAACAAGACAAAATAAAAGGCAAAGAGGGTCAAATGTTTTAGATACAATTTATGATAAAAATGAAATAATAAGTGCTATTCAAAATAGAATTTCTGCTAAAGATATTGTTTCGTCTTCTATTTATGGAGATGGAAATTCTGGAAAACGTATTGCTGATGTGATTGCAAATACAGAATTGACTTTTCATAAAACAATTATGTATTAATGAAAGTCTTAGCGATCATACCAGTAAGAGGGGGATCAAAAGGTGTTCCAGGGAAAAATGTTAAATTATTGGGAGGAAAACCTTTAATTGCATATACATCTGAAGTTGCCTTAAAATCTAAATTATTAGCAAAAGTTATTGTTAGTACAGATGATGATGAAATTATTAAAGTAAGTAAAGATTTAGGATTAGAAACACCTTTTAAAAGACCTAGTAATTTAGCTGAAGATAATTCTCCAACACTTCCGGTTATTTTACATGCATTAGATTTTTATGAAAAAAAAGGAGAATATTTTGATGCAGTTTGTTTATTACAAGTAACAAGTCCGTTTAGAACTGTAACATTTTTAGACAAAGCCATTGAGAAATTTATTGATAGTGAGTCAGATTCGTTAATCTCTGTACAAGAAATTCCGCATGAATACAATCCACATTGGAGCTTTGAATTGGATGAAAACCAAAACTTAAAAACAGCTACTGGTGAAACGGAGATTATATCAAGAAGGCAAGATTTACCAAAAGCGTATCACAGAGATGGAAGTATTTATATTACTAAAACTAACATATTAAGAGAACAAAATTCTTTATTCGGAAATAAAATAGCACACATTGTTTCACCAAAAGAGTTTTATGTAAATATTGATACGATGGAGGATTGGGAAAAAGCAGAAGAAATGATTAAGTATTTAAAGTTGTAAATAAAATGTGTGGCATTTCAGGAATTATAGGAGACAATTCTAATAGCAATTTGCTATCAGAAATGATAGAAACACAAAAACATAGAGGTCCAGATAGTTCTGGGAAACATGTTAAAAATGGAGTTTGTTTAGGGCACAATAGATTGTCAATTATTGATTTATCAGACTCTGCAAATCAGCCTTTTATAGATAAATCTGAACGATACGTTTTAGTTTTTAACGGTGAGATTTATAATTACTTAGAATTAAAATCAGAATTGGAGTATGATTTTAAAACAAATTCTGATACAGAAGTACTTTTAGCAGCTTACATTAAATGGGGGAAAGATTGTTTACAGAAACTAAATGGCATGTTTTCATTTGCAATTTGGGATTCGTATGAGAAAAAACTTTTTGCAGCTAGAGATCGTTTTGGTGTAAAACCTTTTTATTATCATCTATCTGATAATACATTTTATTTTGCATCAGAAATAAAGACGTTACATGTTACTGGAATTAAAAAAGAGCCAAATGAAAAAGTTTGGGCAAATTATTTTGTTTATGGAAGTTATGGAATGCCAAATGAAACTTTTTGGGAGTCTATTTCACAATTACCTGGAGGAAATTATTTAGAATTCTCGAACAAACAAATTCAAATTTCTAAATGGTATATCTTTGAAGAAGAAATAAAGAAACATCAAAAAATAAATAGTTACAACGAAGTTAAATCTAAATATACAGCGCTATTAAAAGATAGTATTAAATTAAGATTTAGGTCTGATGTTCCGGTTGGATTTAATGTAAGTGGCGGTTTAGATAGTTCTGCGCTTTTGGCTTTTGTAAATTTATTAGACGATAAAAAAGATACAATTAATGCCTACACATTTTACACAAATGATGAGAGGTATGATGAACTACCTTGGGTTGAAGAAATGATTTCACTTACAAATAACCCACTTAAAAAAGTTTTATTACAAGCTAAAGAAGTAAAAGAATTATCTGAGAAAATAAATAAATTTCAAGATGAACCTTTTGGCGGAATTCCGACTTTAGCATATTCAAAAATATTTGAGAAAGCTAGAGAAGATGGTGTTTTAGTTTTGTTAGACGGACAAGGAATGGATGAACAATGGGCTGGTTATGATTATTACATAAAAAAATCGGGAAGCTTAATTCAAGGAGTTAATAAATCGCCATTTCGAAAAAATGTATTATCAGATTATATAATAAACCTTGCAGAAAAGCCAAATTATCCAAAACCATTTAAGGATGATTTATTAAATTTACAATTCAGAGATTTATTTTATACAAAAATTCCAAGAGCATTACGATTTAACGATCGAGTTTCTATGGCAAACAGCACAGAATTAAGAGAACCTTTTTTAGATTATAGATTGGTAGAGTTAGCTTTTTCTCAACCTTTAGAGTACAAAATAAAAGATGGAGTACAGAAAAGTATGCTTAGAGAAATAGTTTCAGAATATTTGAGTGATTCTATTAGTTATGCACCAAAAAGACCTTTGCAAACTCCACAAAGAGAATGGTTAAGCGAAGAACTAAAAGAATTTGTTTCATCAGAAATTAATGCTATTGAAAAATCAGAATTTGCAAATTGGTTCAATGTAAAAGCATTGAAAAAAGAATATAATAACTTTTTAGAAGGCGATAATGATTCAAGTTTTCATGTATGGCAGTGGGTAAATTTTAATATGTTGAATAAGTAATTATGAAGATATTAATTTTAGTGCCAGACGGTGTTGGTATAAGAAACTATTTGTATTCTGATTTAATTTCTGAATTAAGAAAAAATGGAGCAGAGATTTGTTTGTATCATAAAGTATCAAACGCTGCAATAAAAGAAATCGAAAAAGTTCATGAAATTAAAGTAGAAACCACAGAAATTTGGAACTTAAAAGAAAGTTTTTATTTAAAATTACTTAGAGAATCAACTTCGTATGCAAGGTTAGTGTATTTTAAAAGTGTTTTAAAAAATCCAACAATAATTAATTTCTGGGGAAAAAATCCGAAATCAATTAAGTTGAAAGTATTTTATACTCTATGTAAAAAATTAGGAGCTTTCTTTTCAAAAAAATATAGTACGATAAGAGAGTATGAAATAAAGTATGAGGTTTTAATTAAAAAAACAAATACTTATAGAAATGCGGTTAAAGATTTAAAAAAAATACAACCAGATTTTATCATAAACCTTCATCAAAGATCGCCAATAACAACACCAGTAATCTTGGCTGCACAAGCGTTAAAAATTAAAAATAGTACCGTGATTTTTTCATGGGATAACATTCCTAAAGGAAGATTAATTTGTAGACCAGATATGTATTTTGTTTGGTCTGATTTAATGAAACAGCAGTTATGTCTTTTATATAAAGAAATTAATCCAGAAAATGTTTTTGTTACTGGTTCACCTCAGTTTGAATTTCATACTAAAAAACAATTTCAACAAAGTAAAAAAGATTTTTTTAGAAAATATAATTTAGATATTAATAAAAAAACTATCTGTTTTTCTGGTGACGACAGATTAACTTCTCCGTATGATCCATCTTTTTTAGAAGATTTATGTAGTTCTTTAAACAATTTCCCGGAAAATGAACGACCTCAAATTATTTTTAGAAGATGCCCTGTAGATTTAAGTGATAGATATGATGCTGTTTTAGAAAAGTATAAAGATGATATTGCTGTTATTAATCCAGATTGGAGAATAGAAAATCCTTCTCAAGAGTCAAATTTTACAATGATATATCCTTCTTATAATGATATTTCACTTTTAGTGAATACTTGTTTGCATTCTGATGTTGTTGTGAATCTTGGAAGTACTATGGCTCATGATTTCGCGGTCCATAATAAGCCATGTTTGTACGTCAATTATAATCCAATAAAAGATAAAAATTGGTCGGTAGAAATGATTTATAAATTTGAACATTTTAAAAGCATGGATAATTTAGATGCTGTTGGTTGGGTTAATGAGAAATCAGATTTTTATCAACAACTTAAAATAGCATTAGAAAATCCACAACTAATTGCTGTAGATAAAGAAAAGTGGTTAAGAAGAATAGTAGAACATCCTTTAAATAAAAATTCTATAAATTTAGCAAACTTAATTCTAGACAAATGCACATCTGCTATATAACAAGCGAATTTCCTACAAAAGGATTAAATGGAGGAGGAATAGGCTCTGTTGTTAAGTTTTTAGGTGAAAAACTTGTCAAAAAAAACATAACTGTTTCTGTGGTTGGTTTTTATAATGTTTCTTCTGAAGAGGTTGATGTAACAAAGAATATTAATATATACAGATTACCAAAATCTAAATGGAAGTTTGCGAGGTTTTTTGATAACAAAAAACGTCTTTTAAGAAAAATTAAAGAAATAAATGCTGTATGTAAAATTGATATTGTAGAAGGTAGTGAATTGAATTTTGCCTTTTTTCCAAAAAAAACAAGTTATAAAAAAGTTATTCGATTGCATGGAGGACATCATTTTTTTGCAATTGAATTAAATAAAACACCTGCATTTTGGAGAAGTTATCAAGAGAAAAAATCATTTAATAGAGCAGATAACTTTATAGCTGTTAGTAATTATGTAGGTAATCAAACAAAAAAACATTTAAACATTGATTTTGAGTTTAGGACCATATACAATACAGTTGATACAGATAAATTCAAAAATAAGAATCAACTAGAATTCAAAAAAAACAGTTTACTGTTTGTAGGAACTATTTGTGAAAAAAAAGGGGTTAGACAGTTAGTACAAGCAATACCGATTATTAAGAAGCAATATCCTGATGTTATTTTAAACATTATTGGTAGAGATTGGAAATTTCCAGACGGTAAATCATATATTGAATATTTGAAAACATTTATTCTAAATGAAGACTCAAATAATATAAATATTATTGGTCCTGTTGCTCATGCAAAAGTTCCAGAATATATAGAAAAAGCAGATGTTTGTGTATATCCTTCACATATGGAAGCAATGCCAATTGCTTGGTTAGAAGGTTTGGCGATGGGTAAAAAAGTAGTTGCTAGTAAGATTGGCCCAGGATTTGAATTGGTAAAAGACAATAAAACAGGTTTGCTAATTAACCCATTTTCTCCTAATGATATTGCAGAGAAAATAATTGAGGTTTTATCAAATGTAAAAGAGGCAGAACAAAGAGCTGTAAATGCAAGAGAAGATATACTTAAAAGATTTAACTCTGATTTAATAATTAATGAGAATATTGAATTTTATAAATCGATATTATAATATTTTATGAAGTTTGGAATCATTACACATGTTGAACATAAATTAAAAGGGAAAGACATTTTTGCTTACGAACCTTACGTAAGAGAAATGAATTTATGGGCAAAACATGTTGATGAAATTGTAATTTTAGCACCTAAATCAAAAAGTAAAGAAATATCAAAAATTGAATCAATATATAAACATTTAAAGATTGATTTTATAGAAATCAAGAGCTTTAATTTAACAACAATCACAAACTTTATTTCATCACTATTTGTCATTCCTAAAATTTGCTTTCAAATTTACAAAGTGATGAAATCTGTAGATCACATTCATTTACGTTGTCCTGGAAATATTGGATTGTTAGGTTGTATTGTTCAAATAGCATTTCCATCTAAACCTAAAACTGTTAAATATGCAGGTAATTGGGATCCAAAAAGTAAACAGCCTTTAAGTTATAAAATCCAAAAATGGATTGTATCGAATACTTTTTTAACTAAAAATTGTAAGGTATTGGTTTATGGAGAATGGAAAAATCAATCTAAAAATATAATTCCTTTTTTTACGGCTTCTTATTCAGAAAATGAAATTGTAGATATTGCTCCTAAAAACTTAAAAAGCAAAATAAAGTTATTATTTGTTGGTAATTTTAGTGCAGGAAAGCAACCTTTATTGACAGTAAAGGTAGCAGAGGAATTATTAAAAAAAGGATATAACATTCATTTAGATATGTTTGGGAATGGAGTAAAGTTTAATAGTGTTAATGATTATATTTTAAAAAATGAATTAGATAAAAATATAATTTTACATGGCAATCAATCAAAAGATATTGTAAAAAAAGCATTTCAAGAAAGTCACTTTTTAGTTTTCATATCTAAATCAGAAGGTTGGCCAAAAGTTGTTGCAGAAGCTATGTTTTGGTCTTGTTTACCAATATCATCAAAAGTATCTTGTGTGCCATTTATGTTGGGTTATGGAGAAAGAGGAAGCGTTATAAGTAGTAATAAAGCGGAAATTGTGCTTGAATTAGAAAAATATTTTACTAAAGATAGTACTTATGCTAAAAAAGTTGCTAAAGCAAAGGATTGGTCACAGCAATTTACTTTAGAAAAATTTGAAGATGAAATTAAAAAACTGTTATAATTGAAAAAAATAAGTGTTATACAAATTATAGATTCGCTTAATGTGGGTGGAGCAGAAGTACTTGCTGTGAATATAGCTAATGGACTTTCTGAACAAAAAATTGATTCGCATTTATGTACAACAAGGGCTGAAGGAGTTTTAAAAGAGAATTTAAGCCCAGAGGTTGGATATATTTTTTTAAATAGAAAAGCAACAATCGATTTTAAAGCTATTTTAAAGCTTAATAAATACATTAAAAAG
>CAXICE010000074.1:0-7860 GCA_964022045.1 uncultured Polaribacter sp.
GCATCAAAAGAATTAGTAAAAGGATATCATTCAATATTTCAACTTCAAGAAGAAGAACTAAAGCATTTATACAATGCCATTGCCATGCGATTGACAATTATTGTCACAAGAGCAGCGATGAGTAAAATTGAAGAACCTGACAATGAATATTTATGGATTAGTGAAAAACCAGCTTGGAAAGTTTTACGAAAATGGAGACAAATTAATCCAGATTTTGCTGAATTTACTTTTAGAACTGCTTGCGGATTTTCTGCACATCCAAATGAAGAAAAATTTAAAAACTGGAGTTTAAAAAATGATTTTTTATTATCAGATTTATTTCCAACAATCAATAAAAATGAAGTACATCATATCGATTTAAGTGTTTCTAGTAAATGGATTGGTCATCAACAAGACTTTAATAATTTAGATTTATTACAATTTAAAATTGATCAATTACAGAAAGAAATTCCGACTAAAATTATTGCTGGAGGTTATTTAGAACCAAGAGCTTTATATACTTCAACTGCCTATGATACAACCGGAAATTCTGGTAAAGAAAGTAGAAGTATTCATTTAGGAATAGATTATTGGTTACCAGAATTTACGCCAATTCACGCACTATTTGATGGCGAAGTTGTAATTGCAGTTAACGATGCTGGAGAAAAAGAATATGGCGGTTTAGTAGTTTTAAAACACAAAACAGAAAATTTTGATTTCTATACGTTGTACGGACATAACACCATTGAAAGTGCCACCAAACATAAAGTTGGTGATGTTATCTTAAAAGGAGAAAAAGTTGCTGAATTGGCAAATTATCCAGAAAACGGAAATTGGGCGCCACATTTACATTTTCAAATTATGCTTTCTTTATTTGATTACACAATTGATTTTCCTGGCGTTGCATATTTAAATCAAATTGATGTTTGGAAAAGTGTTTGTCCAGATCCAAATTTGCTTTTCAATTCAAAAGAATTACAAGAAAAATCAACAATTTCTAATCAAGAATTGATTGCTTACAGAAAACAACATTTAGGAAAAAGTTTAAGCTTGCAATATAAAAATCCTATAAAAATGGTTCGTGGAGCCAATCAATTTTTAATGGATCAATTCGGAAATAAATATTTAGACACTGTAAATAATGTAGCGCATGTTGGTCACGAAAATTACAATGTTGTAAAAGCCGGACAAGAACAAATGGCGGTGATTAATACAAATTCTCGCTATTTACACGAAAACATAAACGAGTTAACCAAAGAGCTTTTAGAAACGTTTCCAGAAGAATTAAACGTTGTGCATTTTGTAAATTCTGGAAGTGAAGCAAACGAATTAGCCATCAGAATGACAAAAGCTGTTACTGGCGAAAAAGACATGATTGCAAGTGAAATTGGATATCATGGAAATTCAAATATGTGTGTAGATATTTCTTCTTATAAATTTGATGGAAAAGGCGGAAAAGGGAAACCAGAATACACACAAATTTTTCCGTTACCAGATACTTTTAGAGGAAAATACAAAGGAGAAAATACTGCAAAAAATTATATAGAAGAAGTTCAGAAATGTATTGATTCCATTCAACAAAAAGGAAGAAATGTTGGCGGATTTATTATTGAACCAATTATCAGTTGTGGAGGTCAAATAGAATTGCCAGACGGATTTCTACAAGAAGCATACAAAAAAGTAAGAAAAGCTGGCGGAATTTGTATTTCTGACGAAGTGCAAACCGGAATTGGTAGAATGGGAAAAACTTTTTGGGGATTTCAATTACATGATGTAATTCCGGATATTGTTACTATTGGTAAACCTTTAGGAAATGGGCATCCTGTTGCAGCAGTTGTTTGTACACAAAAAGTGGCTGATGCTTTTGCAAACGGAATGGAATATTTTAATACGTTTGGTGGAAACCCAGTTTCTTGCGCAATTGCAACCGAAGTTTTAAAAACTGTAAAAAGAGAAAAACTACAAGAAAATGCTTTACAAATTGGTGAATTTTTAAAATCGGAATTAAAACAATTATCAAACGAGTTTCCAATAATTGGTGAGATTCGCGGTCAAGGATTATTCTTAGGAATTGAATTGGTTGATGCTGGTTTAAATCCGTTAGCAGAACAAACCAATTATTTGGTAAACAGAATGAAAGATCACGGAATCTTAATGAGTTCTGATGGACCAGATAATAATGTTTTAAAAATAAAACCACCTCTAACCTTTACCAAAGAAAATGCGAAAGATTTACTTTATTATTTGAGGAAAATTTTTGCAGAAGATTTTATGACTTTAAAAAACAAAATATAAACCTTACTTTTATCATCTTATAAATTTTAATCAACTTATCATGCGTAAAATTTTAGCTTTAATCACAATTATTTTTTTTTCGTTGAATTCATTTTCACAGAAGAAAGATGCAAAATGGGATGTAAACAATCCTCATAAAGATTGGAAATACAATACTTTTAAATTAAACACTAATGAAGGAACTTGGATGAACTTAGATGTTTCTCCTGACGGAAAAACCATTGTTTTTGATTTGTTGGGCGATATTTATTCAATGCCAATTTCTGGCGGAAAAGCAACCGTTTTAAGGTCAGGCTTAGCCTACGAAGTACAACCAAGATTTAGTCCGAACGGAAAATACATTTCTTTTACAAGTGATGCTGAAGGCGGAAATAATATTTGGGTAATGACTGCTGATGGAAAAAATGCAAAATCTATCACCAAAGAAAAATATAGATTGTTAAATAATGCGGTTTGGACACCAGACGGAAAGTCGTTAGTTGCTCGTAAGCACTATACTTCTACTCGATCTGTTGGTGCTGGAGAAATGTGGCAATATCCACTTTCTGGCGCATCAGGATTAAAATTAACAAAACGTAAAAACGATCAGCAAGATGTAAATGACCCTTCAATTTCATCAGACGGAAAATATTTATACTACGCAGAAGACATGTATCCTGGCGGATTTTTTCAATACAACAAAGACCCAAATAGTCAGATTTATGTGATAAAAAGATATGATTTTAAAACTGGAAAAATCAAACAAATTACTGGTGGACCAGGTGGAGCAGCAAGACCAGTTATTTCTAAAAATGGAAAATTATTAGCTTTTGTAAAGCGCGTTAGAACAAAATCGGTTTTATACATTCACGAATTAGAAACAGGAAAAGAATGGCCAATTTATCATGATTTAAGTAAAGACCAAAGTGAAGCTTGGGCTGTTTTTGGTGTGTATCCACATTTTACTTTCACTAAAAATGATAGCGAAATTGTTTTTTGGACTGGCGGAAAAATCAACAAAATAAACATCAACACAAAACAACTTACAAACATTCCGTTTCAAGTAAATGAAAAAATAAAACTAGCAAAAACACATCGTGTAAAAAGAAAAGTTTTTGAAGAAAGCTTTACCTCTAAAATGATTAAAGATGTAAAAACTGCTCCTAACGGAAAATCGATTGTATTTACTTCGTTAGGTCATATTTACAAAAAAACATTACCAAACGGAACGCCACAAAGAATTACAAATTTGACAGATTTTGAAGCAGAACCGAGTTTTTCTCCTGATGGAAAATCAATTCTGTTTGTAACATGGAACGATGCTGAACTTGGTGCTGTTTATAAAGTGAATTTAAACGGTTCTAATTTGCAAAAATTAACTACTGTAAAAGGAATTTACAGAACGCCAGCCTTTAACAATTCTGGAAGTAAAATTGTATACAGAAAAGAAGGCGGAAATGGTGATCAAGGTTTTGATTATTCTGTAAACACGGGAATCTATACTGCAAACATCAATGGAAAGAATGCTAAAAAAATTACTGATAGAGGAGAGTTTCCTCAATTTTCTGCAGACAATAAAAGAATCTTTTTTCAAACTGGAGGTTCGTTTATGGGCGGATTAACAAAGCGTTTGCAAAGTGTTGACTTGAATGGAAAAAATCAAAAAAGTCATTTTGTTTCAAAATTAGCAAATCGTTTAGTGCCAAGCAAAGACAACAAATGGATTTCTTTTATTCACTTGCATAAATTATTTATAGCTCCAATGATTTTAAACGGAAGTGAAATCAATTTAGATGCAAATACAAAATCAGTTCATGTAGAAAGTTTGTCTAAAAATGCAGGAATTAACTTGCATTGGTCGGCTTCAAACGATAAAGTTCATTGGACTTTAGGTGATGAATATTTTTCAAAATCGATTGTAAATAATACAACAAATCCGTTTGCAAAAAGTAACGTAGTTGCTAATTCAAATACAGGAATTAAAGTTGGATTAACCGCAAAATCTGATGTTCCGAACGGAAGAATTGCTTTTACAAATGCGCGATTAATTACGATGAAAGGCAATCAAGTTATAGAAAACGGAACCATTATCGTCTATAAAAATAAAATTGAAAAAATAGGAAAATCGAGTTCGGTTCGTGTTCCTTCAAATGCAAAAGTGTATGACATGAAAGGTAAAACAATTATGCCTGGAATTGTAGATGTTCATGCACACGTTGGTGCTTTTAGAAGCGGAATTAGCACACAAAAACATTGGCAATTCTATGCAAATTTAGCTTTTGGAGTTACCACTTCTCATGATCCATCGGTAAATACTGCTGCTGCATTTACTTTAGAAGAATTACAAAAAAGTGGCGCAACTGTTGGACCAAGATTGTTTTCAACTGGATTTATTTTATACGGTGCAGAAGGTGATTTTAAAGCCGTTGTAAATAACTTAGATGATGCTCGTTTTGCAATTGCTAGAACCAAAGCTTTTGGTGCAAAATCAGTAAAAAGTTACAATCAACCAAGAAGAGAACAACGTCAGCAAATTATGCAAGCTGCCAGAGAATTGGGCGTAAATGTTGTTCCTGAAGGTGGTTCAAATTTTTATTCAAACATGTCTATGATTTTTGACGGTCATACAGGAATTGAACATAATATTCCGGTTGCGCCAGTATATAAAGATGTTTTATCACTTTGGAAAAATAGTAAAACGGGTTATACACCAACATTAATTGTGAATTATGGTGGAATGAGTGGTGAATATCAATGGTATCAAAAAACAAATGTTTGGGAAAATAAAAAATTATTAAAATACACACCAAGACATGTTGTAGATCCAAGATCTCGTCATAGAACTATGGTTCCAGACGAAGAATATTACAACGGACATATGTTAACTTCTAGAACGGTTACAGATTTATCAAACTTAGGTGTAAAAGTAAATTTAGGAGCGCATGGACAATTGCAAGGTTTGGGCGCACATTGGGAATTATGGATGTTACATCAAGGTGGATTATCTAATTTAGATGCTTTAAAAGCTGCCACAATAAATGGCGCTGAATATATTGGTGTTGCTGATGAATTAGGTTCTTTACAAAAAGGGAAATTGGCAGATTTAATTGTACTTGATAAAAATCCTTTAGAAAATATTCAGAACACAAATTCAGTAATTTATACGATGATTAACGGACGTTTATTTGATACATCAACCATGAATGAAGTTGGAAATTACAACAAAAAGAGAACTCCGTTTTATTGGGAAAGTGGAAATTACAATCAAGGAGTTCCGTTAAATTTAAACACCAACGGATTTACAATTCCAACTTGTAGCTGTCATTAAACTAATATATGAATCCAATTATTAGAAAAGCCACAAAAGAAGACTTACCAATTTTAGATACATTTATGGACGCTTTGGTTGATGCAGAGCGTCCAATGGATGTTACAATTAAAGAAGGAAAAGTTGTGTATTACAATTTAGACAGCTTTATAAATAGTGATGATGCTATTTTATATGTTGCTGAACTAAATAACGAATTGGTTGCTTCTGGCTATGCAAAAATTAAACCAGACAGAAAGTATTTAAAACACGATAAACATGCGTATTTAGGCTTCATGTTTGTTCCAGAAAAACATCGAGGAAACGGCTACAACAAACTAATTGTTGATGCTTTATTAGTTTGGTCAAAGACAAAAAATATAAGTGAAATTCGATTAGATGTTTACAATACAAATCCATCTGCAATTAGAGCTTATGAAAAAGTTGGATTTGAAAAACACATGATTAAAATGCGAATGAATTTAAACAATTTAGAAAATTAAAACTTTCTATCCGGATGAAAAGGATTTAAATCTAAACTTGTTTTTTTCTCAGAAATAATTTCTGAAACTAATTTCCCTGTTGCCGGACCTAAACTCCAGCCCATCATTGCATGACCGCTAGCAATCGTTAAATTGTTACATTTTGATGATTTTCCAATAAAAGGCAATCCGTCAGGAGAACACGGTCTTAAACCACATTGCGCATCATTTTTTTCTGCCTCAGAAATTTTTAATCCTTTATAAAAACTTTCACCTGCTTTAGCAATTGCATTAACACGTACCGAATTTATATCATGATTAATACCGCCAATTTCCATTGTGCCAGCAAAACGTGTAAATCCATTCATTGGCGTAACCGCAACTTTAGCTTCTAACAATATCGTAGGAATTGTAATCCCTGTTTCTCTAGCTAAATTTATTCGATACCCTTTTCCTGCTTGAATTAGTAACTTTAAATCTATTTTTTTTGACAAAAGAGGGCTCCAGCTTCCTGCGGCTAAAACAACTTCATCTGCTACAACTTCTCTTTTATTTGTAATTACTTTTGAAATTATTTTATTAGAAATTTCAACATCTTTAACCTCTTCTTTTGCTAAAATTTTAACACCTATTTTTTTTAAGTGTTCAACCATTTTCGGCATAAAATCTGATGGTGTTGTATGACCATCACAATCATAAAAAACACCTCCTTTAACATCTAAATTTGCATTTGGTTCTCTTCTTTTTATTTCTTCTTTAGAAAGCATTTCTGCATTTAAACCAGCTTTAATTAATCGTTTACCAACTTTCCACTCGGCTTCTCCAGCTTTTTCAGTTTGATACGCCATTAACAACCCTTTTCGTTCGTAATGAAAATCAAATTCTTTCGAAGCTTTTAAATCTTCATACAAATCTCTACTCAATAAATTGATATCTCTAATAACAGGAATAGAGCTTTCAACTTTTTTTGCATTGGCTGATTTTTTAAATGCCAAAGACCATTTTAAAAACTCAGAATCCAATCTTGGTTTTACATAAAATGGGCTTTCAGAATTAAACATCCATTTAATTCCTTTTGTTATCATTCCTGGAGCTGCTAAAGAAATAACATGACTTGGCGTTAAATAACCAGCATTTACATAAGAAGCACCGCTTGAAAAATCAGATTTATCGATAACGGTAACTTCATGTCCTTCTTTCTGTAAATAATACGCAGAACACAAACCAATGATTCCACCACCAATAATGACTACTTTTTTACTCATATTAATTTTATATTACCTGAAACCCATACGCATACGGATCATCTTCATCATCAATTATAATATTGTTATATCCATACACTTTTGCCCAACCTTTAATACTCGGAATAATTGCAAGTTTCCCATCCAAAGTAGTTTCTTCTTCAACACAACCAATAAATTTACTTCCGATAAAACTTTCGTGTATAAATTGTTCTCCCTTTTTCAGTTTTCCTTTGGCGTGTAATTGCGCAATTCTTGCGGATGTTCCTGTTCCGCACGGACTTCTATCAATAGCTTTATCACCATAAAAAACTGCATTTCTTCCAGAAGATGTTGGGTCAATTGGATTTCCAGTCCACAACATATGCGTTACATCTTTTATCGTTTCATTTTCTGGGTGAATAAACTGATTTGGATATTTCTCGTTGATTCTATCTCGAACAATCTGAGAATATTGAATAATTTTTGAAGCTGTAAAATTGTGAATTCCTGAAAAGTTTTTCTGTGGATCTACAATTGCATAATAATTTCCTCCATAAGCAACATCAAAATTAATTTCTCCTAATTCAGGACA
>CAXICE010000075.1:0-7806 GCA_964022045.1 uncultured Polaribacter sp.
AACTTCCCTCCTTTTTGTACAGGTGAAGCAAGACCATTAAGAGGAACATCTCGTAGAGAAGTTGGTCATGGTAACTTAGCGCAACGTGGATTAAAAGGAATGATTCCAGATGATTGCCCATATACAGTAAGAGTTGTTTCTGAAGTTTTAGAATCTAATGGTTCTTCTTCTATGGCAACAGTTTGTGCTGGTACAATGGCATTAATGGATGCAGGTGTACAAATGACAAGACCAGTTTCTGGTATTGCAATGGGATTAATTTCTGATGGAGATCGTTACGCAGTTTTATCTGATATTTTAGGTGATGAAGATCATTTAGGAGATATGGATTTTAAAGTAACTGGTACTTCTGAAGGAATTACTGCATGTCAAATGGATATTAAAGTAAAAGGACTTTCTTACGAAATTTTAGTGAACGCATTAAAACAAGCAAGAGATGGTCGTTTACATATTTTAGGAAAATTAACAGACACGATTACTACTCCAAACGAAGAAGTAAAAGCACATGCTCCTAAAATGATCAATAGAAGAATTCCTAACGAATTAATTGGTGCATTTATTGGACCAGGAGGTAAACATATTCAAGAGTTACAGAAAGAAACAGAAACGACAATTGTTATTACTGAAGATGCTGAAACTGAAGAAGGAATTATCGAAATTTTAGGAACTAAACCTGAAGGAATCGAAGCAGTAATTGCTCGTATCGAATCTATGATGTTTAAACCACAAGTTGGTAGCGTTTACGAAGTAAAAGTAATTAAAATGTTAGATTTTGGTGCCGTTGTAGAATATACGGAAGCTCCAGGAAACGAAGTTTTATTACACGTAAGCGAATTAGCTTGGGAACGTACAGAAAATGTTTCTGACGTTGTAAACATGGGAGATGTTTTTGATGTAAAATACTTTGGAATAGATTCAAGAACTCGTAAAGAGAAGGTTTCTAGAAAAGCAATTTTACCAAAACCAGAAGGTTATGTTGCAAGACCACCAAGAGATAATAATCGTGGTAGAGATAATCGTGGACGCGATAACAGACGTGACGATAGAAAACCAAGACAAGAAAGAAAAGATTCATAATAAAATCTTTTTACCATAAAGTAAAACGCCTGAAATTATTCAGGCGTTTTTTTATTCAAAATGTTTATTACTTTTTTCAACTTACAGGTGTTATTCTTTTAAGATTTATTTTCTTTGTGTTCCATTTATGAAAATTCAAAGAATCACATATTTATCATTAGGAAGCAACCAAGGTGATAAACTTCAAAATCTCCAAAAAGCAATTCATTTAATTGCTGATATTATTGGTCCAATTTTAAAAATCTCATCGGTTTATAAAACACCTGCAGTTGGTTTTGAAGGAGATGATTTTTATAATATCTGTATTAAAGTTTCTACATATTTACCGCCAGAAACATTACTTTATAAAAGCTTAGAAATTGAAAAAAAACTAGGAAGAGTTAGAACAGATTCTGGCAACTATTCAAACAGAACTATAGACGTGGACATTCTTTTATTTGATGATGAAATTATTTTTTCTCACGAACTAATGGTTCCTCATCCAAGAATGTTAGAACGTAAATTTGTTTTAACCCCTCTTAATGAAATTGCTTCAGAAATTACACATCCTGTTACTAAAACTCGAATTGAAAAATGCTTAACCTCCTGTGATGATGCATCAGAAATTCACAAAATAAATGAAGTTTTAGAAAGACCAATTCCTATTACAGAAAAATACAATTACATCGCGATTGAAGGAAATATTGGTGCCGGAAAAACAAGTTTAGCAAAGATGATGTCTGATGAATTTAATGCTAAAATAGTTTTAGAGCGTTTTGCAGACAATCCTTTTTTACCAAAGTTTTACGAAGATAATGAACGTTATGCTTTTCCTTTAGAAATGAGTTTTTTGGCAGATCGCTATCAGCAATTATCTGATGATTTGGCACAATTTGATTTATTCAAAAACTTAATCGTATCTGACTACTATATTTTTAAATCATTAATTTTTGCACAAGTTACTTTACAGAAAGAAGAATACTTACTTTACAGAAAAATGTTCGACTTAATGTATAAAGAAATTACCAAACCAGATTTATATGTATATTTATATCAAAATACAGAGAGGTTATTAAAAAATATTCAAAAAAGAGGACGAGCATACGAACAAAATATTGAAGCTAATTATTTAAACAAAATTCATAACGGGTATATTAATTTCATTAACACACAGCAAAACCTCAATACATTGATTATAGATGTTTCTAATTTAGATTTTGTTAACAATATTGATGACTACCAATTAGTTATCAAAAAAATCAATTCTAATTAATTTTTTTCGTAATTTCGCAAACTAAACTATTTCCCGATTTCCAAACAAATGAGTCACTTCAAATGAGGAAAATTTTATTATTATTATTTACTTTACTAAGTATATCATTAGTAAGTCAAGAAAAACTTAATGGGAATAATAAAAATAGTTTAATTCAGAAACTTAAATTAAACGATAGCAATACTTGGGCTGTTGGTGGTGGAATAAGTAATTTTATTATGCATGGAGATCTTCGTTCTATTGGAACTGGGAATCTTGGTAATTTTTGGAATTTTGGTGCTTACGCTTACGTAGACAAGATGTTTAACCCATTATTAGGAATGGAGTTTAAAGTCAATTATTCTAAAATATCTGGTGGAGCACAATACTTTTCTAATGTTTATGACATTCTTTATGTAAATCAGCAAACAATATCAAACAATTTATTTTTTAAAGGAACAGCTTATGGAGCTGAATTAAATCTTATTTTAAGTTTTTCTAATCTTTATGTTACAGACACTAGAAAATGGCATGCTACGGGTTACTTTGGAGCTGGCTACCATCAATACGACTCAGCATTATATGAAAAACTCTCTAACGGCTCAAACAATCTATTAGTCGATTTTGGAAAAAACCCTGCAAGAAATAGTGTGTTCGAAGCTAGTTCTATTTATATTTCTGGGCAACTAGGAATAAAATACAGACTTAACAAAAGGGTAGATATTGAAGTAAGGCCTTCTTGGTATTTTAATTATGAAGATCATTTAGATGCTACAATTTCTAACAAACAAGATTGGGAAACATTTTTTGTAACACATATTGGCCTAGCTATAAAACTAGGAAAGAAAAAAGTATTTACTATTTGGGGTGATGAAGAAAAAGAAAAAGTTGATAAATTTGAAATTATTGACACAGATGACGATGGAGTTATCGATCAACTAGATAAAGACCCTAACACTCCTGTTGGCGTAAAAGTTTATGGAGACGGTACACCCATTGATAGTGATCAAGACACAGTACCCGATTACTTAGACAAATGTCCTTTTGTTAAAGGAAGAGTTGATAATGATGGCTGTCCGTTTATTGGCGACAAAGATAGAGATGGAATTCCTGATCGAGAAGATAAATGTCCAGAGGTAAAAGGTTTAGAAATTTATCAAGGTTGTCCAGATGCAAACTCTTTAAGAGTTACTGAACTAGTTACTGTAATGAGTTATTCTAAAAGTATTTATTTCAATACAGACAGTAATTCTATTAGAAGTGGATTCTACTACACTATGTTAGATGATGTTGCAGAAATAATGCTTAAAAACAAAAATGTAACATTTAGCATATCTGGATATACAGATGATGTTGGACCAGAAGAATACAACTTAAAATTATCTGAAAGAAGAGCTAACGAGGCAAGAAAGTACCTTATTGAAAGAGGTGTTGAAACGGATAGAATTTTTGCAAAAGGATACGGTGAAATCAACCCTAAATATAGTAATTACACATCTCAAGGGAAACAACTCAACAGAAGAGTTGAAATTAAATCAGTAGGTTATTACGAGAGTAAAACAAAACTGAAAAAAGTTGAAGAAACGAACAAGAATAAATAATCACTAGTTTTTAACACTTATTCTCCTTAGGTTTTTTTCAGATTCTAATCACCAAGTATGAATTCAATAAAAACATATATTAAGCAACTTCAACATAGTCAAAACCTTTAAATCAAATAGCTAAATAAACTCTGTTAAAAACAGATAGAATACTACCATTATAAACTAAAAAAGCACGATTAAATTAATCGTGCTTTTTTAGTTTATTTTTTATTTTTTTAATCTATAAAAGTGCCTTTGGCGGTTATAGAAAACTCTAAATCAAAATTAAACAATTGATCTGACTCAGCATCGCTGTAATACGACACAACTACTTGTTTCTTTTGCAACAACTTAGAAGATATTCTAGAAAGTATTTCACTATTATTTATCTTAAAACTGATTCCATTTGCTAAAAAATCAAATTTAATATCGTTTTCTGATATTTTAATTTCATCAACATAAATAGCTATGTTTGAAATTTTCACTAAAGGGCTTAACTCGCAATCTTTAATTCTAAAACTTAATCCTTCAACCTCTACATCTTCAAGTAAATCAATATTCTCTTGAAACACCTTAGATGATTTCAGATTAATTATTGAGCTCGAATTTACAGAGATTTTACTTCCATCTGTTCTATCAATTTTTACAGTTAAATCTTTCTTTAACTGATCTACAGAATAAAAAGTAATTTGATTAGGAGTTTCTTTTTCACATGAAGTACAAATTAGTAATACTAAAGTGAAGATACTAAAGAGTTTAAATATTCTCATTTTTTGGGGGATTCTAAATTGTTATACAATAAAGTTAATTAAAATAAATTAATAATCAACTTCTTTTAAATAATACTTATACAAATGTACCTAACAACTTAGAACCACCAAATAGGTAATTTTCTTAATCTTAAAATCAAATTAAGAAAATATTTAAACTTTATACAAACTATTTTTTAAGTTCTAGTTTTTCTGCAAAATAGTCACAAAAATCTCTCATTGTTGCACTCATTTTTTGATCATCTGTAGCACGCTCAAAGGTATTAGCCATCGAAACTAATGTTTGATGAAAAAACTGTTTCATCTCATCTACAGGCATATCTTTAGTCCATAAATCCATTCGAAGTGTATCTTTTTTTAAATGATCCCAAACTGAAATCATTAATGCTTTTGATTCAGAATTCTCTATTCCACCATCTTCTGCAGTCCAAAAAATAGTTTCAGGAACTTTGTTTTCATCTAAGCCTACATTAAATTTTATTTCTGAATTGTGTTTTACTGCCATTACTTTTTAGGTTTGTATTTTGATTTTTTATAAACTTCTTCTGAAGGTATTTTTAACAATTGTTGTAAAGATACATCATTATGCTTCATAAATGAACGCACTATTTGCCAGCCAATCCAAGCACCAATTTTTCCTGGAGACAATGCATCTTCAGATCTGTAAAACTTTGAAAACGGGGCTAGCTCTAAAAACCTTTTATTCAATTTTGTTTCTGTACTAAATAGCATTTTATTCTCAATAAAATACTTCCAAACTTGCTCTTCATTTTCAATTGCCCAATTACTCTTTTCTACAGAATATCCAGCTTTTTGATAGTCTTTAATAAAAGGTAAATATTCATCTAATAGATATAGTTTCTTTCCTTCTGTAATCATTTTACTGATAAAAGTTCTATCGTTTACATGATTAATTTTCGGGATTATTGCTCTTGCAACATCAACAACTATATTTTCTTTTTCAAAATTTTGCTTAATGTAAGTTGGGTAATCAGAATAAAAATGATGATCTTTTCCTAAATAGACGTCCAATGAAATCAATAAATAATCTCCTGTAAACAGCACTTTGTTTTGAGAATCTATATTGGTTAAAAGCGTAACCACTTTTGGTGATTTAAAACTAGGATTGTAATATTTAATATGTTTAAATAATTGCTCCAAATCATTCTGCAAAAAATCAATATTAGAAAATACTTTTTGAGTTTCTGCAAATAATTCTTGTTCGTCTTTATTATTAATCTTGTTAACCCAAACCGAATCTGGTGTGTTTTTTGGGAAGAATAACGGATACTTTTCTTTAGTTTCTAAAAGCATGTCTTCTTTTGTTGAGTAAAAATCAACATCAAACCTATCAATTGTAAACTCAACTTTTACAGCACTAACATCAACAAGGTTTTTATCCTTAGAATCACAAGAAAGCATGATGAATAAAAGAGTAAAAATGAAAAAATATTTCCGCATTATCTTTGTATATTAGAGTTCTAATTTGAGAACGACAAAAGTACTAAAATAGTTTATAAATGAACGTAGAAAAAGTATCTGAACACATTGTTAATTGGTTAAAAAATTACGCGATTAATGCAAAAGTAAATGGTTTTGTTATTGGCGTTTCTGGCGGAATAGATTCTGCTGTAACATCTACTTTATGCGCAAAAACTGGCTTAAAATTGATTTGCGTAGAAATGCCAATTCATCAAGCAGAAAACCAGGTTAGTAGAGCTTTAGATCACATCAACAATTTAAAAAACGAATTTAGTAATGTTTCTTCTGTAAAAATTGATTTAACAAGTACTTTTGAAGAATTTAAAAATAAAGTTCCAACTTCAGAAAATAAACCTATTGTAGATTTAGCATTGGCAAACACTAGAGCTCGTTTAAGAATGACTTCGCTTTATTATTTAGCAGGTTTACACGGATTATTAGTTGCCGGAACAGGAAATAAAGTTGAAGATTTTGGCGTTGGATTTTATACAAAATATGGAGATGGCGGAGTTGATTTAAGTCCGATTGCAGATTTATTAAAATCTGAGGTGTACGAATTAGCTGCACATTTAAATGTAATTGAATCGATACAAAAAGCTGCTCCAACAGATGGTTTGTTTGGCGATAGCAGAACAGACGAAGACCAAATTGGTGCTTCTTACGACGAATTAGAATGGGCGATGAAAATGTTAGAGAGCGGAAAAAACGAAACAGATTTTAAAGACAGAGAATTAGAAGTGTTTAAAATTTACACAAGATTAAATACTATTAATCAGCATAAAATGAATCCTATTCCTGTTTGTGAAATTAGCGATAACTTAAAGTAAGTTTGCAGCAATCATTTTTCTTTTAATCTTGTGATAAGATTTTTTCTTAGAACCATTAACAATAGAAAATGGTAACATAATAAAAAGCTGAACAATTTTTAGTATTTGCAAGGTCTTCTTCATTTTTTTCTTCTTAGCGAGCACTAATATACAAAAAAGCGAAAAAATAAAAATACGTATAAATACGTGTTTAATTAAACAACACGATTTAGCTTCTCAAATAAGCGTTTTTTTAAATCTGTATAATTAGTAATTAATTCTAAATCGACAGTTTCGGAGTTGTTAGATTTAGCTTCTTTCATAATTTCATTAATCTTTCGCTCTATTAAAACTCTACGCAAGTTCAAAACAGAATCTGTTACTAATTTTGGTAAAATCTCTTTAGTTTCGGTAACATAAATATTTTTACGCTCCCATTCGCTCAACGTGTATTTCTCTTCATCCATTAAAATACCAGTAACTTCGTTGGCAATTTCTTTATTTTCATTATTGATAAGATGTCCAATCTCTATTTTTTCGTCTTGACTAATTTGATTAATCAACACATAATATACTTTTTGAAAAATAGCATTGGTAAACTCAATTTCATCATCTTGAAGATTTAAATACAATTCTTTAAAAACCGGCGAAATATATTCTTCAATTTCTTCTACAATTTTGCCTTGTTCATTTTCAGTTTCAACAACATTCGTAAAACTTACCTCTTCATTTCCATATAATAGTAAAATTCTAATAATCTCTTTTTCTAAAATATCTAATTGATTTACTTTTTGTGTAGAAATTGCGCCTCCTTTTACAGCAGTCATTGCAGCTTCTTGTTCAGCAAAATATTCTGG
>CAXICE010000076.1:0-7783 GCA_964022045.1 uncultured Polaribacter sp.
GTTGCAATTGCAGTTGTTCCCATTTGTAAGTCTTCAACTTTTATTAATTTATGATCTATGCTTGATGCGTAATCTAAAAACGTTCCATTTAACGGAACATCATTTTGCAAAACATTTAATTTATTAGCAAAGGCTAATCCAAACGGAACAGAATATCTACCACACCAAACCCATTTGTACTCTTTATAATCTGATTCTTGCACCGTTTCTTTGGTGAAGCTTTTAACTTTATCCATAGAAAGTTTTCCGGTTAAAAAATCATTGATTAATCTTTTATCATGATTTACAGCTTTTTCTGTTCCTTCGTCATCAACTCCATATGGCGCTAAATTTCTACTCCAATTTTCGGTTCCGTAATGCACTGCATCGTTAGAAATTACAATAGCAACATCTTTTCCAAAGTGTAAATTATTGGTTTTCAAAATTTCTGAAACTGCTGTGCTTAAATCTGAACTTACTGCATCAATAGTTTCGTAATTGATATACGGAACTAAAATCGGGATGATTTCTAATTCCTTATTTTTTTTGTGTAAAAACGGAACAATCGCTTCTAAAGAATGTTCTAAAACTTGCATGCTATCATGAACGATGAAACTTTCTTTGGTTAACTTATTTTGAATTTTAGAATTCAAATCTGAAACTCTTAATTTTCCGTAAGGCGATTTCCAATGTGTAAAACTGCCGAAGATAATTTTGTCTTGTAAATTGTAATTTCTGGCTCTGTGCGCAACACCAATTAAAATAATTGTATTTGCATTTACGCCTTCTAAAGAAGTATGATATTGTTTTCCAGCATATTTATAATCGTCATGCGGAGAAATAACTGTTTTCCAAGATTTGTTATTTGGCGTATCTTTAAGTTGTAAACGATTGTAAATAGAATCTAATTGCCAGGCGTATTGCGCAAAACCAATTGTATCATGAATTGGTCTAATGTTTTCTTTTGCTGATTTTTTTTCTGGTGAACAACTTGCAATTACAAGCACAAAAAGGAATAGTAGTTTTTTCATGAATTAAAAGTACATAAAAAACGATAGTCATTTAGAGTGGAGTTGAGAAATCTTTGAGTTATGATATAAAGACTTCTTCGTTTCAGTCAGAATGACATTTGAAAACAAAAAAAGCACCGTAATTAAACGATGCTTTTTTATATATTCTTTTTTAAGATATCTAGACTCCGCTCAATATAACATATTATTTATCCTCAGTAATTGGAGAAATCATAATGTGTGCTCTGTGCGTTCCTGGATTCATAATCCAAGGATGATTTGGAGCAGCAGGTCTTTTTGGTAAACCAGTAGATGCTGATGTTGCCCAAGGCATATACACTACATAACGCAATCTTGCGTCTTCAACTTCTGAAGTTGCTGGATTGTATCTTGTTTTTGCGCCGTAATAAATGTGTAATGTTGCTCCAGTCGGAATAGGCAATTTTCCAGCCTTAGCTTCTTTTTCACGAATATCAAAAACTTCTTGTCTGTTTTTTCCTTCGGCTTTTAAAGCTCTTCCTCTTGCCATAAAAGGTTCTAAATCTTTGTGATAACACGCCGCGTTAAATCCGTTTTGTTTCGCATTATCTACCAACACAATAAATTCGTTGCTTCCTTCTCTAAAAGTTACAAATTCACCTTTCATATTATAACCAATAATGGTGCAATTCTCTCTGCTTTCTTCTGGAGCAGCCATTAAAGCAGTAGCAATTAAAGCTTCATCAGTATCAATTGCTTGGTAATTAATACTCGTTTTTGTTTCTGTTAAAGGCGTGGTTTTGTCTGTTTTTGTTTTGTCTGTTGTATTGCAAGAAGTTAAAATTCCTATACATACAAATGCGATAAGTAGATTTTTCATGGGTATTGTTTTAGTTGTTTCAAAATGAATCACAAGATAGTAATTCCTTTTGTTTAAATATTATTTGTTAATTTTTGTATCATTCCATTAAAGATAAATCCATGAAAAGGCAACACAGCATACCAATAAATTCTTCCAGATAAACCTAAAGGCCTAAAAGTTGCAGTTTGTACCAATTTATTCTCTACAACCTTAAATTCTAGCCAAGCTTCGCCAGGAAGTTTCATTTCAGCAAATAAAAGTAAACGTCCTTCTTCTTTGTTTGCATACAATACTCGCCAAAAATCTACGGAATCACCAACATTTATAGTTGAAGGATTAGTTCTTCCTCTTCTAAGTCCAACTCCACCAAATAACTTGTCTATAAACCCTCTAGTTTTCCATAACCAATTTCCATAATACCAACCTGTACCTCCACCAATACTCCATATTTTATCAATACAAGCATTTCGGTTTTGAATTGATCTAGTTCTACTGTCTTTAAAGCATCCAAAAAAGGGCACTTGAATAAAATCAGAGATGTTAAAATTTAATCCGCTACTTGAATATGCGTCTTTCCAGCTTGAAATAATTTCGTTTGTTTCAATTTTTTTAAATGCTCTTTTTAATGATTCTTTATAGCTTAATGTTTCTATTCCAAGAATCTTATTTAATCGATTATCTCGACAAACTACTTCTATTTTCATGCTGTGAACTAAAGATGTAGCAAGCTTATAAGATGTAGAAGTTACGAAATAAAGCCAATAAGAAGAAAGCTTAGGTGTCATTATAGGAACTATAAATATTTTTCGTTTTAAATCTCTTACTTTTCCAAAATCTAAAAGCATATTCTTATAAGATAGTATATCTGGTCCTCCAATATCAAAGTTTTGATTAAATGTGTTTTGGTTGAATATTGATTTAGAAAGAAACTCAATAACATTAGAAATACCTATAGGTTGACATTTAGTTTGGAGCCATTTTGGTGTAACCATAATTGGTAGTTTTTCAACTAGATCTCTTATAATCTCAAAGGAAGCACTACCGGAGCCAATAATAATACCTGCTCTTAATGCAGTAAAATTATAAAGTCCTTTACCAAGTTCAATTTCCACATTTTTTCTAGATGTCAAATGCTTTGAGAGCTCTAACTCATTTACAATACCACTAAGATAAACAACATGTTTTATTTTAGTCTCTTTAATTGCTTCTCTAAAATTTATTGCTGAAATTTCTTCCAAAGTTTGATAATCACTAGATGCAGACATGGAGTGCACCAAATAATAAGCACCATCAATATCTTTTGGAATGTTTTTTAAAGATTTTTTATCTAATAAATCTAATTTTAGTACGGTTATCTTTTCTCTTAAAGACTTAGGAGGGTTAAATCTGCTAGGGTCTCTGACACAGCAAATTACTTCGTGTCCTGACTCAATTAAAACCGGAAGTAATCGTTTCCCAATATAACCTGTTGAACCAGTTAGAAGTATTTTCATATTAGTGTTGAAATAGTTAGTTTAATTAAAATTGAATTTTTTGATTATTTAAAAGTACAAAAAAAGCATCGTAATTAAACGATGCTTTTATATAGATGTAATCTAAAGTATTTCCTAACTATTCAACATCACTGGCATCACAAGCATTGTTACTTGTTCTCCTTCGTCTGTTCCGTCAATAGGCTTTATGATTTCGGGTTTGATTTGGTTTGAGAATCATTACTTTATTTTTTTCATAAATAACTCTTTATAAGATTTACCAATAGGGATTACTGTGTTGTCTATAAATACTTGATTTCCTTGAATTTTATTTATCTTATTAATATTAATAATATATGAACGATGAATCTGTATGAATTTAAATTTCTCAAGTTTTTCATTCCAATTTCTTAAACTATCTAAAATTAAAATATTTTTTTCTGCTGTAACTACTTTTACGTAATCAACTTCTGCTTTTAAAAATAAGATTTCATCAGTTTGTATGTTGTATAAAGTTTTATCTGAATATAGAAATAGATTTTTATCAATTTGTATATTCTGTTGAATTATATTATTCCGAACTCTATTTACTGCTTTAAAAAAACGTTCAAACGAAAATGGTTTTAATAAGTAATCTACGACGGATTCTTCAAAAGCTTCAATAGCATAATTGGAATATGCTGTGGTTATAATAACCTTTGGCGGATTGGTAATTGTTTTCAAATAAGATATTCCGTTTAACTCAGGTAATTGAACATCGAGAAACAAAATATCTGCTTGTAGTAATTTGTCTTGAGTAATGTCCAACCCATTTTCATAAATGCCAATACAATCTAGAAAAGGAGTTTTGTTAATATAACTTAGCAACACTTCTTGAGCTGGCTTTTCGTCTTCTAAAATTATACAATGAATCATAATTGGATATTAAGTGTTACTTTAAAAAGCTTATTATCATCAATAATATGTAATTGATGATTGTTGGGGTATAAATATTCAAGTCGTTTTTTAGTATTGGCAATGCCGATACCACTTTTCTTCCAATTTGAATCAATATCTCTTTTTGCTTTTTCATTATACGGGTTCTCACAATAAAAAGTAAAAGCATTGTCTTTTAATGTGATTTTTATTTTTATAAGATGCGATGAATCTCTTAAAAGACTTGTATATTTAAAGGCATTTTCTACAAATGAAATTAATAATAAAGGAGCAATTTCCTTTTCATCGTTATCTATATTTATTGATAAATCAATATTTATTTTATCTAAAAGACGCTCTTCCTGTAGATTGATATAATCTTTTAAATGTTCGATTTCTTTTTTTAAAGAAACGTATTCATTTTGTCCTTCATGTAAAACATATCTAAATATATCAGATAAATTTAAAATCATTTCAGCTGTCTTGTCATCTTTTTTTAATGCACTTGAGTAAATAGTGTTTAAAGTGTTAAACAAGAAATGCGGATTAATTTGAGATTTTAATCCAGACAATTCTGCTTGTTGCTTCTTTTTATAAGCATCTTCTAAAGCAATTTGTTTTTTATAAGACTCTTTAATTGAGTATAAGATATAGGCAAACAATGACAAAACAGTATAGGTAGAAATATACCCTATCGCATAATAACTTAAAAAAGAAGAGGAGTGTGTTCCTTTAAATAACCAATTGTGGACTTGCAAATTCAAGTATCCAACGATACAAAAGAGAATAAATAATAATATTACATTTCTCAGTTTTTTTTTAGCAGGAAAAAAGAGCAAATAAGACACATAAAACACAATCAGCCCAAAAATTAAATCATTTAACTCACTATAAAAATGATATGGAGTTTTTCTACCAATAGATTTTAAAAAAGGAAACAATAAGTATATAGTCCAAAAACCTATATGTAAAAAAGGCTCTCCGGCTCGAAATTTTTCAATAAATGCTCTTTCTTTAAAAACGTTACCTTCCATTTTTGTAAAACTTAATCTATGGGTGTTTCATTATATTTTCTGTCTTTTCTACTTCTAAACCTTTCTTTGTTTTCAAACAATTTGTAATTTAAACTCAATAAAAAGTTCTGGGTTTGTGACTGAAAATCCCAAATAGTATTTTGATTTAAATTAATTGTTTTACTGGTTCTATTTATAAAATTGCTATTAAAAACATCAACTATTCTTAAGTTTACAGAGAGTTTGTTTTTTATAAACCTCCCGTTTATAGCAAAATCTAATCTGTTTCTAGGTTTTACATAGTTAAATGTGTTTTGACGTTTTGGTGTGTAAAGATACGTTATATCAGCTTTGAAATTTTTACTAATATTAATTGTGTTCTTAAATTGAATATTGGAAGCATATGTTCTATCCCAAGTAACTGCTGAACTTTGATTGATTTTAGTAAAATAGTAATTTCCTGAGAGCCTTGAATCCAAAAAAGATGTCAATTTATATCTTAATGATGTTTCAATTCCATAAGAATTAAATGAGCCTGAGTTTTCATAACGAAATACTTGTTTGTCATTTTCTGAAGATTCTGTCCATAAAATTACATTTTTTCTATGTCTATAAAAGCTTGTAATTCCTAAATTGAATCCTTTAGCACTTTTTTGATAACTAAATTCAATATTATCAGTAAGTTCTGGTGTTATATCTGGATTAAATCTCCAAATATAAAGAGGGTTAACAATTTGAAACGCATTAATGTGATGAAAATTTGGTCTTGACACTCGCTTACTATACCCCAAATTTAGTGTATTGCCATCATTTATGGGGTATGAAATATGTAAAGAAGGAAATAGGTTTAAGAACTTTTGTGATGATTTGAAATTAGTTGCCTTATTTTTTGAATTAGATTTGAAATATTCATAGCGCAACCCAGCCTGTAAGTTTATTTTGCCTAAAGAAAATTTACCTAATCCAAATAAGCTAACTAAAGATTCATCATATTCAAATTGATTTTTAGTAGATACCTCATTTACTGGAGTAAATATATCTTGACTATTTAATTTTTGTGTGTCTAGAGATAAGCCTGTTTCAATAATTAATTTATCATTAACAGAAAAAATGTAATCTAAAGCTAAGGATTGTATCACAAAATCTTCAGTTAAAAATTGTTTAAATAAAAGTGTGTTATCTTCATAATCTGTTATTGGATAATTATTATTACTACTATTTATATTGTAATCTAATTCTAAAAAATGCTGACTGTCATCAAATTTTAACCTGTAGTTTGCATTAAATATGGTTACATAATGAAAGTGGCTATTTTCTCTTAAAAACTCATAATCATCGTGTGCTGTTACATTAAAATAATTTGATTTGTTAAAATAATTATGAGAATCATCTGTGTAATCAATTTCAAGAGAAAATTCGTGTTTGTCTTTAATGTAGAAATCTAACCCAGTAGCAATTTTGTTAACAGCTCCATCAAATTTATAAGGCGTAAAAATGTTCTCTGTATTCCCATTGTTAAATTGACGGTTTATCGTTTGATTATTAATTTCTTTACTGTTCGATTTTGAAGCGTTCCAGCGAAAATTTATGGAAGACAAATTATAATTTCCATTTAAGCCATAACTATGTCGTCTGGTCCCAACTGATGTGTTAAATCCCAAGTTCAATCCTGAATTTACATTCTTCTTTAAAATTATATTGATAATTCCAGAAAGTCCATTTGCCTTGTGTTTTGCTGAAGGTGAGGTTATAATTTCCACTCTATCAATAGACGAAGACGGAATTTGTTGCAATAATTCGGTAGCGCTTAATGAAGAAGGTTTGCCGTTTACCAAAACACTTACATTATCACTGCCACGTAGTGAAATAGTTCCAGTAGCAATATCGGTTTGTACTTCAGGGATTTGGTCAAAAGTTTCTAATGCATTTACACCAGCTTGTTGGATATCACTACCAAGATTAATGACTTTTCTGTCTATTTTAAGTTGTGTTGTGGTTCGTTTTCCTTTAATTATTACTTCCTCTAACACAGTAGTATCAACCCGTAATATTATAACCAATTCTTTTTTATTTTCAATTTCTGAAAAAGTTAATCGCAATGTTTCGTAACCAATAAAACTAACTTCTAGATGTGTAAATGCTTTACTCGTATTTAGTTGAAATTTTCCATTTTCATCAGCAGACACACCATCCACTAATTCAATTTTATTGTAAATTGCTATAGCCGCAAAAGGGACTGTCTCTTGTGTAATACTGTCAATTACAATTCCTTTTAATTGTGTTTTTTGAGCAGATACTGATGTAACTATAAAAAGCAATAATAAATGTAAGATTAATATACGTTTCAAAATGATGGTTTTTAAATTCAAAGCAAAAATGTGATTATGCTAACGAATAAAAAAAAACATTATGTAAACCAGTCTTATTGATCTGTGAATGAACATTTTTAATAGAATTATATCTACTTTGATGAAATTCCATATTCAAAATCCCTAAAATATTCTATACAAAAAAACCACAATTTATTCTGAACTTGTTTCAGAACCATTGTGG
>CAXICE010000077.1:0-7692 GCA_964022045.1 uncultured Polaribacter sp.
TCCTTTGGGTCCCCAAGTAACAAAACGTTCGTTTTCTGGAGTATTTGTTAATCTTTTTGTGAAAGATTTATCTACCGAAGTAACAAAAACTTCTCCGCGTGCTATAAATGCAATTTCTTTTCCATTTGGTGAAATTGCCATTTCTCTAATTCCGCCATTAATAGAAATATATTTATCTGTATTTGCAATGTTTTGCGTAGTGATATTAACCTTTACTTTAGTTGGTCTTTTTCCATCTTTCATAGTATAGATTTCTCCATCAAATCCAAAAGAAAGAATGCCATTTCCAATACTTAAAAAACGAACTGGATGCAACTTGAAATTGGTGATTTGTTGACTTTGACCAGGTTTGTTTAAAGACATTTTATGTACATTAAATGTTCCGCTTTTTTCACTTAAATAATACATGCTTTTTTCATCGGCACTAAAAACAGGTTGTCTGTCTTCGCCATTAAAAGATGTAATCATTTTGTGTGATTTTGTTTTAGCATCATACATCCAAATATCTCTAGTAATAGAAGATGTGTGATGTTTTCTAAACTCATTTTCACCACCTTTTTTATCGTGATATAACATCGCTTTTCCGTTTTTAGAAACTTGCACATATTCTGCCGGAATTGTAAAAATTTGTGAAACTCTTCCGCCTTTTACAGGAACACTGTATAATTCTGGTTGAGAACCAGTTGGATATTGTCTGTGTTTTACAGCATCTTGACGTTGTGCTCCAAAAATCACTTCTTTATTATTTGATGAAAAAGAAAAAGGAGATTCGTTTGTAGAGTGGAAGGTAAGTCGGTTTGCTTCGCCGCCATTTGCATTCATCACAAATACGTCAAAATTTCCATATCTGTTAGATGCAAAAGCAATTTTAGAACCATCTTTACTCCAAACCGCCATATAATCGTGTGCCTTATGAAAAGTTAATTGTACTGCATTTCCTCCAGAAGAAGGCACTTTATACAAATCGCCTTTGTAAGTAAATACAATGTGTTGTCCGTTTGGTGAAATGGATGAATATCGCATCCATTGTGGATTGTTTTGTCCGCTAACAGCAAGACTTATAAACAAAATTAAAAAGGTAAGTTTTTTCATGTTTTTTAAAATTTGCAACTAAGCTAATCATAAAATCATAAACTTAGTTATTGGGAATAAAAAAATCGCTTAAAAGATTAAGCGATTTATATATTTTAAAATTTAATATATTAAGATAGCCAACCTTTTTCAGTTGATTTTTTAGCATATAACATTAAAAATATAGCAGCAATAGGAATAGAAATTAACATACTATATTCAAAAGCGCCATACATTTCTTTTCCTTCATTGATAAATAAATTATAAATGGTTTGAATAATTACTGCAAACAGAGATAGTTTAAAAAATAAGTTTGCCATTTTCTTTTTAAACAACATTAAAATACATCCTAAAAGTCCAGCAAAAACAGCAATTGCAAATACAGCTGTTAGCCAAGAAGGTAAATTATTTACAATTTCTAGTTGCTTTGGGTCTGAATACATGGCTTGATGTCTCTCTGTATTATATGCTTGCTGAATATAAGCATCGACACCCATTGCATTCCATAATAATGCAATAACTCCAATCACCCAAAAAGTAGCATTTGGTTTGTTTGTTGATTCTGACATATCTATATTTTTTATTGGTTAATAGACCTACAAGATAGTTAAAATCTTAAAATTTATATAATCTTACAATTATGAATGCTTTTTCTGATGATTTATTCGTTAAAAACCTTAAAAACAACGTACTTTTGCAACTTTGAACTTTAATAATACTTATGTCTGAAATTATCGAAACCATAGAATTAGAAGAGCGTAAAACTGGTAAAGATTTATATAGTTATCAAAAAGGAGCGATTAATAAAATTTTCAAACTTTTTGAAAGTGCTCCAGAAGATTACCATTTGCTATATCAACTGCCAACTGGTGGTGGAAAAACAGTTATCTTTTCTGAAATGGTTAGACAATATCTAAAACATCATCAGAAAAAAGTATTAGTAATGACGCATAGAATTGAGTTGTGTAGACAAACTTCTTCTATGTTAACCGATTTTGGTGTAGATAATAAAGTAATTGATAGTACCGCAAAATTAGAAGATCAAGCAGATTTTTCTTGTTTTGTGGCAATGGTAGAAACGCTAAACAATCGTTTAAATGATGATAAATTAGATATTTCTGATATCGGTTTGGTAATTATTGATGAAGCACATTACAATTCATTTACTAAGTTGTTTAAGTTTTTTGATAAATCTTTTATTCTTGGAGTTACAGCAACGCCATTAAGTTCGAATATTAAATTACCAATGAAAGACAATTACGATGAGTTAATTGTTGGTGAAACGATAGAATCTTTAATTGAAAATGAGTTTTTAGCACAAGCAAAAACTTTTTCTTACAATGTTGGATTAACATCTTTAGTTGTTGGTTCTAACGGAGATTACACGGTAAAATCATCTGAAGATTTGTATTCTAACACTATGATGTTAGGTAAATTATTACAAGCTTACGAAGAAAGATCAAAAGGAAAAAAAACACTGATTTTTAATAACGGAATTAACACATCAATTCACGTTTATGAAACTTTTAAAGCAGCCGGTTATCCGATTGCACATCTTGATAATACAGCAACAAAAAAAGAAAGAGCATTCATTTTAAAATGGTTTAAAATGACACCGAATGCCATTTTAACTTCTGTAAGTATTTTAACTACTGGTTTTGATGAACCAACAGTTGAATCTATTATTTTAAATAGAGCAACAAAATCGTTGACGTTATATTACCAAATGATTGGTAGAGGCTCAAGGATTTTAAAAAATAAATCGCATTTTAATATTATTGATTTAGGAAATAACTTTCACCGATTTGGTCCTTGGGGAGCAGATTTAGATTGGCAACAAATCTTTAGATCACCTAATTTCTACTTAGAGAAATTATTAAATGATGAAGAGTTAGAAGAAACTTTTGCCTACGATATGCCAGAAGCATTGCGTGCAGAGTTTGCAAATTCTAAAGACATTACTTTTGATGTAAAACAAACCTATTTAGATTCTTTAAAAAACAGACAATCTACTAAAGTTGTCTTAGAAAAATCTTTATTACATCACGCAAAAATGTGTATTGAAAACAGTGAAGATGTATATGATGCTATTGATTTAGCGAAGAAACTTGGAGATGATATCGATTTTAGATTGCAACGTTATACGAAATGTATAAGTAAAAGCACACACAATTTTATGGATTGGTTAAAAAACGATTATAGAACAAAACTAAGATTGTTTTTAAGAGCTAATTTTGATGAAATGTTTGAAGAAATTCACGGTAGAAAACCAGAATAAGTAGCTTTTATTCGTCAAAAAATTCTAGATGAAATTATCCAAAGAAACTATTTTAATAGTTTTAGCATTTTTTGCTATTTACGTAGTTTGGGGTTCAACTTATATGTTGAATAAAATTGCTGTTAAAGAAATTTCTCCGTTATTTTTATCAGCTACTCGATTTACAATTTCTGGAATTTTAATTTTTATCATTGCTAAATTTTTAAAGCTTCCATTAAAAATAACCAGAAAACAATTTTTAAATAATACGCTAGCAGGATTTTTATTTTTAGTTTATGGAAACGGTGTTTTTGTTTGGGCTTTACAGTATGTTGATAGCGGTTTTGCTGCCTTAGAAGCTTCTGCCTTGCCTTTAGTTGTCATCATTTTAATGCGCGCTTTTCACAGACAGAAAATAAAGAAAATGTCGTTATTAGGTGTTGGTTTGGGTTTTATAGGAATCTTCTTATTAGTCAGTCAACAAGAAATAACAAGCAAAGAAAATTCAGTTTTAGGAATTTTAATGATTGCTACTTGTATTATTAGTTGGGCATCAGCAAGTATTTTTGTATCTAAAGCAGATATGCATAAAAGCTATTTTGTAAACTCTGGTTATCAAATGTTTGTTGCCGGAATTTTATTATTTGTGTTTAGTTTAATTGTTGGCGAAGCATGGAAATCGCCTTTAAACTGGAACAATAACACAATAACTTCAATGATTTTGTTAGTTGTTTTTGGAGGTATCATTGCTTTTACAGCATTTAATTTTTTGTTAAAAAAAGTAGCCCCAGAAAAAGTTTCAACTTCAGCTTATGTAAACCCTGTTATTGCCTTAATTTTAGGATGGTATGTGTTGGGCGAGCAAATTTCTCTTCAATCAATAATTGCTGCAGTAGTTTTATTAATGGGTGTTTACTTTATAAACTCCAATAAAAACTCTTAGAACACATAAAATTGTAACAATTGTTACATTATAATTACTAGGAGTTTAATACATTTAAACTTTTAATTTATATTTTATGGAAAGAAGAAAATTTATTAAAAGGGCTTCACTTACTTCTTTAGCAGCACTTATTGGAACTGAAATTGTTTTTGGAAATAATATGCTTAAAGATTATACACCTTTAGTTCTTCAAGAAAAAGATCCATTTAAGCTTTTTAATTTAGACAACGAAATGGTTGTCTTAAATGATAAACCATGGAATATTGAAGCTAAAGCACATTTGCTAAATGATAACATTACCCCAAATAGTAAAATGTTTATTAGAAATAATGGTCTAATTCCACTTGATATAGATGAAAAAAAATGGACACTAACTATTGATGGTGAATCTGTAAAAACAAAAAAAACCTTTACAATAAATGAGTTGAAATCTAAATTTAAGCAACATACTTTTCAACTAACTTTAGAATGTGGTGGAAATGGGAGAAGTGAATTTGATCCGCCTGCAAAAGGAAACCAATGGACAGTTGGAGCTGTAAGTTGTGCCACTTGGACAGGGGTTCGTTTAAAAGATGTTTTAGAAGATGTAGGTATTAAAAATGATGCAGTTTATATTGGTTATCATGCTGCTGATACACATTTAAGTGGAGATGCAACTAAAGAACCTATTTCTAGAGGAGTACCAATTAGAAAAGCACTTGAAGATGAAACTTTAATTGCCTTTAAAATGAATGGTAAGAAAATTCCATTAGCACATGGTTTTCCATTACGATTAGTTGCAGGTGGCTGGCCAGCTTCTGTATCAGGAAAATGGATTAATAGAATAAGTGTAAGAAACAAAGAACATGATGGCACTAAAATGACTGGAACCGCTTATAGAGTTCCAAAAAATCCTGTAGCACCTGGTGAAAAAGTAAAGGATGAGGATATGAAAATTATTGAATCTATGCCAGTAAAATCATTGATTACATCACCAAAATCTGGAGCAATAATAAAAAAAGGAGCTGCATTAAAAATTAATGGACATGCTTGGGCTGGTGATTTACAAGTTTCTAAGATGGAGTATTCAATAGATTTTGGAGCTACGTGGACTCAATGTAAAATTAATAAACCAGTAAATCGTTTAGCTTGGCAACATTTTAATGCAACAATTAATTTTCCTAAAGTTGGGTATTATGAAGTTTGGGCAAGAGCTACTGATTCAAATAATACTGCTCAACCAATGTTATTACCAGGATGGAATCCAAAAGGTTATTTAAATAATGCTTGTCATAGAATAGCAATTAAAGTGAAATAGCATGGAACCTTCATCTAGTGAATATAAAAAGCTTATAAAAAAAGCTGAAAGACTTGCATATTTCGCACTTGTATGCCTTTTAATTTCAATTGGATTATTATATTTAAGAGTTTATGATCCAAACTTAAATTTCTTGAATGCAAATAATAAAGAACTAGTTGAAATAGTAGATGAAGATTTAATTGTAGATGGAATACATATTAGAACTGGATTTGTAGAAAGTGAAGGTTTGATGACTGTTGTTAATAACTGCACAACTTGTCATTCTTCAAAATTAGTTATTCAAAACCGAATGAATGCAGATCGTTGGAATGCTACCATAAAATGGATGCAACAAACCCAAAACTTATGGGAATTAGGTCCTAATCAAAAAATCATTGTTGATTATTTAGTAAAGAATTATCCACCAATTAAAGTAGGGAGAAGAGCAAGTTTAACCAATATAAAATGGTATGAATATGAAGAATAGCTTTTTTGTTTTTATAGTTCTAATTCTTTTAGGTTGTAGTTCTGAAAAAGTTACAGAAAACTATTTAATTGAAATAGATGAGTTTGAAACTTTATCTAAATTAAAATCAACAAAGATTATAGATTTTAGAAAATTAAAAGATTTTCAAGAAGGTCATGTTAATAAGGCTATAAATATTTGGAGAACTGATATTGAAGATGCTTCATTTCCATATGGAGGAATGAAAGCAAGTAAAGAAAAATTAGAAAAACTGTTTAGTAAACTTGGTATTAAAAATGACGATACACTTTTACTTTATGACGATAAGGGTTTGTGTGATGCAGCAAGGTTATGGTGGGTTTTACAGTATTACAATTTTAAAAAAGTAAAATTATTAAACGGAGGTTTAACTACAATAAAAAAAGCATTAATTCCACTTACAAAAGAAGAAAAGTCTGTTTTGCCTTCAAAATTTAAGTTTAAAGGAGGAGTAAATACACAGTTTTTTGCTTCTAAAAAACAAATTCAACATGCAATAAATATTAATTCTATAATTATTGATACTAGAACTGAAGATGAATTCTTAGGGAAATATATTAAGAAAGGAGCTTTTAAAGCTGGTAAAATACCGACTAGTAAATTGATTGACTGGGCAAGTGCAATTAATTATAATGGAGATAAAAAACTTAAATCTAAAGCTGAATTAAATGAAATTTATGCTGGATTAAATAAAAATGACACACTTTATGTTTACTGTCATAGCGGAGTTCGTTCTGCACATACAACTTTTGTATTAACACAAATATTAGATTATAAAAATATATTAAACTATGATGGTTCTTGGATAGAATGGAGTTATCATAAAAATTTATCAATAACAAAAGACAATTAAAAATGGAGAAATATTTAGAAATTTTTACAAGCACAGTTAGCGGTATGGCAAATTACCAATGGAGGCAAATTATTTTTGATGTCCCATGGAATGAAAACTGGTTTTGGGGATTAACAATTATCTCATTATTAGTTTGGGGTTTAGAATTATTATTTCCTTGGAGAAAAAATCAAAAAGCAATAAGAAGAGACTTTTGGCTTGACTGGTTATATATGTACCTTAATTTTTTTATTTTTCAAATAGGATTATTCGGTTTATATGATATTTTAGGAAGTGTTTTTAATAATTTTGGAATTACATCTACATCTTTTGTTTTGATAGAGAAAAGCGCAATGCCAACTTGGGTATTTATTCTTATTTTCTTTATTCTTAATGATTTTGTTCAATGGTTTACACATGTTTTATTACATAAGTTTGAATTTTTATGGAGATTTCATAAAGTACATCATTCCGTTAAAGAAATGGGGTTTGCTGCGCATTTACGTTATCACTGGATGGAAAACATTTTTTACAAACCTTTAAAAACATTAGCAGTAATGGTATTAGTAGGAGCAGAACCAGAACAAGCGTTCTTTATCCACTTCTTTGCGGTGCTAATTGGACATTTAAATCATGCAAATGTTAGAATTACTTGGGGTCCTTTAAAATACGTCTTTAACAATTCTGTAATGCATTTATATCATCATGTAAAAGCTTTACCTAAAGGAAAACCAAATGGAATTAACTTCGGAATTAGTTTAAGTATTTGGGATTATATTTTCAAAACAAACTATGTTCCTGAAGA
>CAXICE010000078.1:0-7637 GCA_964022045.1 uncultured Polaribacter sp.
TTCTTTTTCTCTAATGAGTTTTAAAGTTAAATAATTAAATCGAATATATAATAAAACGGCAGCAGTAGATAAACCAGCTAATAAGCCAAGCCAAATACCAAAACTACCTAATTGTTCTTCTTTTCCGAAGTAATAACTCACCGGAAAACCAATAATCCAATACGAAATAAATGTAATTATTGTTGGAATTTTCACATCTTGTAATCCACGTAAAGCTCCTAAAACCACCACTTGAATTCCGTCTGAAATTTGAAAAATTGCTGCAGCAATTAATAACTGTGCGGCAATAGAAACAACTTCCATATTATCGGCTAGGTTTGCAACATCATCATAATCAACATAAATTTTCGGCAACTGTTTGTGAAACAAGAAGAAAATTATTGCAAAAAAAACAGATAGTAATGTTGCCATAAAAAAGATAGAAAAAGCAATCCTTCTTAATTCTTTATAATTGTGTAATCCTTTTTGATTCCCTACTCTAACCATTGATGCAACACTTAAACCCATGGAAACCATAAATGTCATTGTAGATAAATTCAATGCAATTTGATTTGCTGCTTGTGGGTTCTTTCCCAATAAACCACTTAACCATATTGCAGCAGTAAAAATTCCTACTTCAAAAAACATTTGCATGGCGCTAGGAAAACCTAAACTCATTAGTTTTCTAATCATCAATTTATCCAATACAAAGAATTTAATATTGGTTACTAACTTTTTAGAACGTTCTTTTTTAGACAATAACCACCATAAATAAACCACCATAACTCCACGAGAAAGTAAGGTTCCGTATGCAGCACCAACCATTCCCATTTCTGGAAAACCAAATTTTCCAAAAATTAACAAATAGTTTAAAGCAATGTTTAAAATATTAGCAATTAATGTAGCATACATTGGGTATTTTGTCATGGACATTCCATCACTAAATTGTTTTAATGCTTGAAAAATAACCAAAGGAATCAATGAAAAGGCAACTAAGTTTAAATACGGAATTGCCAACTCAACAACTTCTGTAGGTTGTTTCATTAAGTACATTAACGGTTTTGCAAAAAAAACTGCTAAGAATAATGCAACTCCTAAAGCGGTACATAAAAATAAACCATGTTTAAATGTAGATTTTGCTTTATCAAAATTATTTGCAGAATCTGCTTCTGCAATTAAAGGTGTTATTGCTGTAGAAAAACCAATTCCTAAAGACATCGCCACAAACATAAAACTGTTTCCTAAAGATACGGCAGCCAGTTCAGCTGTTCCTAATTGACCAACCATTACATTATCAACAAAACTCACAAAAGTGTGCCCAAGCATTCCTAACATTACAGGTGCTGCAAGCTTCCAATTGTATTTAAATTCTGATGTATAAAGAGAAAAATTCACTAGAAATGATTGATTATTTCGATTGCGAAGATATTCATAATTTTAGCAATTATTAACAAATGACAAGTACAAATTATTCGTTAAAAAAATGTATTTTTGAACTTCAATTATTCTAACATTACTATTACTTATAAAGATCTTTTTTAAATGAAAAACCCAAATGATGGCTTTTTAAAAGGAAGAATTCGAAGCATGAAATTCGCATTAAAAGGTATGTGGTTATTATTAACTACAGAAGACAGCATAAAAGCACAATTTTCTTTAGGAATCATTTCTGTTGCAATCGGTTTTTATTTTAATATTTCTGCAACAGAATGGATGTTTCAATTAATTGTTATTGCCTTAGTTTTAGTTGCAGAAGCTTGTAATACTGCCGTTGAAAAAATAGCTGATTTTGTACACCCAGAATTTCATAAAAAAATAGGATTTATCAAAGATATTGCAGCTGGAGCGCCAAGTTTCGCTGCCATATTTGCACTAATTGTTGCAGGAATTATTTACGTTCCTAAAATACTAGAGTTATTCTAAGCAAATAACTATATTTACATTTTTACAACCTACATCTTTAATGGCTAGAAAAACAAAAAAAACAAAACAGAAAACTGAGAAAAAACCTAGATTTCAAAAGCTAAAAGCATTTTTGAACAACAGGCAAACTCACACTGTTTTTGGTTTGTTTTTAGTAATATTTTCTATCTTTTTAGTTATTGCTTTTTTCTCATTCTTTTTTTCTTGGCAAGCCGATCAAAGTACGTTAACTCAATTTACTGATAAAACAGTAGAGACCAAAAACATGTTGGGTAAAATTGGTGCCAAATTAAGTCACTTTTTTGTTTATGACGGATTTGGAATTGCTGCATTTGTAGTGCCTATTTTACTTTTTGTAAGTGGCTTGTATTGGCTGTTTAAAATTTCGTTTAGAAGAGTTGTTAAAACTTGGAATTCGGGAATTTTAATAATGTTATGGTTAGCAATTTCTTTTGGATTTGTTTCTGATAAATATGTTGTTTTAGCAGGAGTTATTGGTGTAGAAACCAATGAATATTTACAAACTTTTCTAGGTAAAACAGGTTTAACATTGGTGTTGGCCTTTTTATTTTTAACCTATATCGTTATCAAATTTAAAGTAACTCCAGAAAGTGTTTTATCTAAATTTAGATCAAAGAAAAAAGAAACTTCTATTGAAGAAGATATTACAGAAAAACCAATTGAAGAAGCTGTAATTGAAAACGAATTTGTTTTAGAAGACACAACTGAAAAAGAATCTGAATTCGAGAAATCAGTTACAAACTTACAGCCAACAATTAGTAATTTTTCTGACGTAAATAAATCAGAAGAAAATGAAGAAAAAGATGGCTTGCTAGATGTTGTTTTACAAACTGAAATTAAAGAAGAAGAAAAAATTGTTGAAGAAGAAGTTACAATTGATGTAGAAAAAGTTGAAGAGGAAGAACATTCTAAAGAAAACTTATCAGAAAAACTGGTAAAAGATTTTGGTGAGTTTGACCCAACGTTAGAACTAGGTAATTATAAATTTCCAACCTTCAATTTATTAAAACAATACAACGAAAGTATTTCTATTGATCCAGAAGAATTAGAAGCTAATAAAAACAGGATTCTAGAAACACTTAAGAATTATAAAATCGGAATTTCTAAAATTAAAGCAACGGTCGGTCCAACAATTACGTTGTACGAAATTGTACCAGAAGCCGGAATTAGAATTTCTAAAATCAAAAATTTAGAAGATGACATCGCCTTGTCTTTATCTGCATTAGGAATTCGTATCATCGCTCCTATTCCTGGAAAAGGGACAATCGGTATTGAAGTTCCTAATAAAAAATCGACCATTGTTTCAATGCATTCTGTAATTTCTTCTAAGAAGTTTCAAGAATCTCCAATGGAATTACCTATTGCTTTAGGAAAAACAATTTCTAACGAAACTTTTGTTGTTGACTTAGCAAAAATGCCGCACTTATTAATGGCTGGTGCAACAGGTCAAGGAAAATCGGTTGGTTTAAATGCGGTGTTAACATCGCTTTTGTATAAGAAACATCCTGCAGAAGTTAAGTTTGTTTTGGTTGATCCGAAGAAAGTTGAATTGACATTATTCAATAAAATTGAGCGTCATTATTTAGCAAAATTACCAGATTCTGAAGATGCCATAATTACCGACACAACCAAAGTTGTAAACACTTTAAATTCTTTGTGTATAGAAATGGATGCACGTTACGACTTGCTTAAAAACGCCATGGTTCGTAACATCAAAGAATACAATACAAAATTTAAAGCACGTAAGTTAAATCCGAATGACGGACATCAATTTTTACCATATATTGTTTTGGTAATTGATGAATTTGCTGATTTAATTATGACGGCTGGTAAAGAGGTAGAAACGCCAATTGCGCGTTTAGCTCAGCTTGCAAGAGCTATCGGAATTCATTTAATTGTAGCAACACAACGACCTTCTGTAAATGTAATTACAGGAATTATCAAAGCCAATTTCCCTGCAAGAATTGCATTTAGAGTAACATCAAAAATCGATTCTAGAACTATTTTAGATGCTGGTGGTGCAGATCAATTAATTGGTCGTGGAGATATGTTATATACTGCCGGAAACGATTTAAACAGAATTCAATGTGCATTTGTTGATACACCAGAAGTAGAGAAAATTACTGACTTTATTGGTTCGCAAAGAGCCTATCCAGAAGCACATTTATTACCAGAATATGTTGGCGAGGAAGCTGGCACAGCTCTTGATGTAGACATTGCAGATAGAGATAAATTATTTAGAGATGCCGCAGAAATTATTGTAACTGCACAACAAGGTTCTGCATCTTTATTACAAAGAAAATTAAAATTAGGATACAATAGAGCTGGAAGATTGATTGACCAATTAGAAGCTGCCGGAATTGTAGGCGGATTTGAAGGTAGTAAAGCAAGACAAGTTTTAGTACCAGATTTAGTTGCTTTAGATCAATTATTAGCAAACGAACAAAAATAGATGTTAAAATCAATGAAAAAAATAACCATATATTTCCTACTTCTTTTCGTAGGAATTTCTACAAATAACTTTGCGCAAACTGATGCTGCAAAAAAATTGCTAGATGAAGTGTCTGCAAAAATGACTTCGTACACAAACATGAAAATTGTTTTCAATTCAAGTTTAAGTAATGAAGAAGCAGGAATTAAAGAAGGTGATGAACCACCAATGAAAGGAACCATCTTTTTAGAAGGAGAAAAATACAATCTAAATTATATTGGTTCTAACTTTATTTTTGATGGCAAAAAATTATATGTTATCAATCATGATGAAAAAGAAATTGCTATTAATGATAGTGATTTTGATGACGAAGATGGTTTTATTTATCCTTCAAAATTATTGACTTTTTACCAAGAAGGATACACATACAAATTAGGAAAAGTAACCACCGTAAAAGGTAAAAAAATTCAGTTGGTAGCATTAACTCCGATTGATAGTAATTCTGATATTGTAAAAGTAGAATTAAGTATAGAACTAAAAACTAAGCATATCTATAAATTGGCTCAGATTGGCTCTAATTCTGCTAAAACAACTTTTACAATTATTTCGTTGAAAGGAAATCAAGCGCTACCAAAAGATACGTTTACTTTTAATAAAGAAAGTTACTTAAAAAAGAATTATATTATAGATTAACTTCTTTTTATAAGCAATCCTTTTTATGAAAATACTAGACAAATACATTTTAAAAAGTTTTTTAAAACCATTTTTGGCTACTTTTTTAATTGTACTATTTGTATTAGTAATGCAAGCTTTATGGTTAGCTTTTGAAGATATTGCTGGAAAAGGTATCGATATTATTTTCATCTTAAAATTTCTTTATTATACAGCATTAATTGTTACTCCTCAAGCCCTACCAATTGGTGTATTACTTTCTGCAATAATGGCAATGGGTAATTTTTCTGAAAACTACGAATTTGCTGCATCTAAATCTGCTGGAATTTCTTTACAGCGTTTAATTAGACCCTTAATTATCTTAACCATTTTAATGAGTTTTATTAATTTTTTGTTTTTAAACAATGTATATCCTTACGCTATGTTTAAGCAGAAAAACTTATATGTAAATATCAAAAAGCAGAAACCGGCCATGGCTTTAATCCCGGGAAGTTTTAATACAGATATTCCTGGTTATCATATTAAATTTGATGAAAAATACGGAGAAAATGAAGACCTTTTAAAAGGTGTAATAATTTATGATTTAACACAAAAAAAATGGAACAATAAAATTATTACTGCAAAAACAGGTAAAATCATTAATAAAGAAGGTAGTAAGTACATGACATTGGTTTTGTATGATGGTCAATTTTATGAAGACCATATTGGCAATAGAAGAACGGAAAAAAACATGCCCGTTTCTACGGCAAGCTTTAAAGAGTACTCCATTATAATTACAATTCCAGATAATTCTTTACTCGAAGAAGAAAAGTTAAAAGGTTTTCATAGTATGAAAACATTGAGTCAACTAAAAGACACTATTCCTTATTACAACAATGATTTTAAAGAATATATAAAAGGAAGAGCTAAAAGTTTATCCATAAATGCAGATGCAAAAAAGTTAGTTCCGCTAATTAAAGATACGTTAAATTTACAACCAAACATTTTCGATAATTTTGATGAACGTACGCAACTAAGACTTGTAAATTCTTCATTAACAAAAAGCAAAAACGCCTTAAACACTATTAAAAACAGGAAAGTTTCTTTTAAATCTAGAAGAAAAATTTTAAACCTTCATGAAATAGAATACTACAACAGAATTGCTTTTTCTTTATCCTGCTTAATACTCTTTTTTATTGGCGCACCACTAGGTTCAATAATTAGAAAAGGAGGTTTTGGGTTACCAATGATTTTAGCAATATCAATTTATGTACTGTACTTTTTTACCAATACTTTTGGTAGAAATTTGGCAGAAGAAAGTTCTATTACAGCATTTTTAGGTTCTTGGGTTTCTGCAATTTTAATGGCACCAATTGCAATTTTATTAACAAGAAGAGCTACAAAAGACATGGGAATCTTTAATATTGATGTATTTTTGCAGCCAATTACAGCGTTTATTAAAAAAATATCGTCAAAAAAGACAAAAAAAAATAATGGAGCAAACTAAAAACAACATCCAATTAGATTCAATTTCTGAAGCAATTGAAGACATTAGAAATGGTAAAATCATTATTGTTGTAGATGATGAAGACAGAGAAAATGAAGGAGACTTTCTTGCTGCAGCAGACAAAGTAACCCCAGAGATGATTAATTTTATGGCAACCCACGGTCGTGGATTAATTTGTGCTCCAATAACAGAAAAACGTAGTAAAGAATTGCAATTAGGAATGATGGTAAACAACAATACCGATCCGATGGAAACTGCCTTTACAGTTTCTGTAGATTTAAAAGGTAATGGTGTTACAACCGGAATTTCTGCAAAAGATAGAGCGCTAACAGTAAATGCAATTATCAATCCAGATACAAAACCATTTGATTTAGCTAGACCTGGTCATATTTTTCCATTAAGAGCCAAAGAAGGTGGTGTTTTACGTAGAACTGGTCATACAGAAGCTGCAATAGATTTTGCACGCTTAGCGGGCTCTGAACCTGCAGGAGTTATCGTAGAGATAATGAATGAAGACGGAACTATGGCGCGTTTACCTCAGCTGATGAAAGTTGCTAAGAAGTTCGATTTAAAAATTGTTTCTATTGAAGATTTGGTTGCTTACAGAATGGAACATGATTCTTTAATTGATAAGAAAGAAGATTTTGATATTGAAACACGTTTTGGAACTTTTAGATTAAGAGCGTATCAACAAACAAATAATGGGCAAGTGCATTTAGCATTAACTAAAGGTTCTTGGAAAGAAAACGAACCCGTTATTACACGAGTAAATTCTACCTTGGTAAATAATGATATTTTAGGAACACTTACTAATAATGCTGACAAGAAGCTAGATAAAATGTTTAAAGCAATAACTGATGCAGATAAAGGAGCCATTTTGTTTATCAATCAGCAAAATCAATCTCAAAATTTATTAAACCGTTTAGATATTTTAAAAGAATCTCAGGCTAAAGGCGAAATGAAAGCTCCTCAAATTAAAATGGACAGCAAAGATTTTGGAATTGGTGCACAAATTTTACACGACTTAAACATCAATAAAATTAAATTGGTTTCTAATACAACACAAGAAAAACGTGTTGGTATGATTGGTTATGGGTTAGAAATTGTAGATTACGTAAAGTATTA
>CAXICE010000079.1:0-7634 GCA_964022045.1 uncultured Polaribacter sp.
TTTTCGTCTTTTAAGTAACGCAAAGTTTTTCTGCAAGCCACTAAAATGTCTTTTCTAATTGGCTCTGCAATTGCTGTTAAATCGTTTTTATATTTTGTGATAAAGGTTCCGTTGCTACTTTTTGCTGCAATTTTTTCAAGCAAAACAACCGCAGTTGCAACTTCTGATTTTATTTCGTTAGTAAAAGAACTCCAAGCATTTCTTTTTGCTAATGAAACTTCTTTTTTTGCCTCTTTTTCAATCGCGATTAATTCTTCTTCAGAATCGATAAACTTTAAAGTACTTCCATCTTCATCTTCTAATTCAAATTCTAAAACCCATTTACGCATTTGATTTAAACAATCAAATTCTTGTTCCCATTGCAAACGTTCTGGAGATTTATATCTTTCATGAGATCCAGAGGTAGAGTGCCCTTGTGGTTGTGTTAATTCTTTTACGTGAATTAAAACCGGAATGTGTTTAGTTCTTGCAATTTCTGATGCTTTATTATACACATCAATTAGTTGTACATAATCCCATCCGTTTACAACAAAAATTTCGTAACCATTGGTGTCGTTTTCTTTTTGAAATCCTTTTAAAATTTCAGAAATACTTTCTTTTGTAGTTTGATGTTTAGCGTGCACCGAAATACCGTATTCATCATCCCAAACATTCATGACCATTGGCACTTGTAAAACTCCAGCTGCGTTAATTGTTTCAAAAAACAACCCTTCAGAAGTACTTGCGTTCCCAATTGTTCCCCAAGCAACTTCGTTTCCTTCGTTAGAAAAATTTGTAAAATTTTCTAAACCTTTTACATTTCTGTAAATTTTTGAAGCTTGTGCCAAACCTAATAAACGTGGCATTTGTCCTGCGGTTGGAGAAATATCTGCAGATGAATTTTTCTGCTCAGTTAAGTTTTTCCAATCGCCATTTTCATCCAAAGAATGCGTTGCAAAATGTCCGCCCATTTGACGACCAGCCGACATTGGTTCTACATTAACATCTGTGTGTGCATATAAGCCAGCAAAAAATTGTTGTGCGTTTAATTGCCCAATTGCCATCATAAAGGTTTGATCTCGATAATAACCAGATCTAAAATCACCATTTTTAAAAGCTTTTGCCATGGCTAATTGCGGCACTTCTTTTCCGTCTCCGAAAATTCCGAATTTTGCTTTCCCAGTTAAAACTTCTCTACGTCCTAATAAACTACATTCCCTACTTATACGTGCAATTCTATAATCATTTAAAACTTCTTTTTTAAAATCATTAAAAGACAAATTAGTTGAATTAGAAATTGCTGTATCTTGAGGCATAATTGTATAATTTTTAGACTTTTGCAAAGGTATGTTTTTTGATTGAAATTTAAAAATATTTTATTTTGTTGAGAATATCACAATTTAAACGATTAAATTAATAGAAAAATGCGAAATCAATAATATGGAAAATTACAAAAACCCTCTTCTAAAAAAGTTGTAAATAGCAGAAGGTTTTGCGGTTAAAACAAAACGGATTTTACTAGGATAAGCTTCTTGTGTTATTTCCCAGCCATTATTTGAATATAAAGGAAAATAAAGCTCTAAAATATTATGAATAAAGTTGAAACGAATTCCGTTTTCATAAGCAAAATAAGTATTTTCTCCTTTGTTTTTTAGAAAAGCAACATCGTTGTAATATTCTAGCCAATTCCAAAGTCCGATACTCGAATTAAAAGACGCCATGTATTGATTGGCAAATCTGGTTGGTAAAACCGATTTAAATCCACCGTCTTCAATAATTACTTGTTGACTAAAAAGACCCGAGCTTTCTGATCTTCCAAAGTAGTTTTGTTCAAATAAATAATCTGACGCACGATCTAGTCCGAAGCTAAAATAATCACCCGAAGTTTTATTGTTTAAAAAGAATCCTCCAAAAATACGAAAGTCTAATTGTCTGTTTTTTGCAGTAAGTTTTCTGTATCTAATATCGGTAGAAAACTTGGTGAAGTTTGATGAAATATCAGTGTTTATTTTATAAGAAATACCTTCTATAATGTTTGGTTTAGAGTTGATATACTTTATGTTTAGAACATTGTAAATATCTTGTTCACTTGATATGGTTCCTGGTGCTGTTTCTTTGTGGATATTTACATACTTTACTGTTAAGACACTTCCGCCTACATCACGTAAACTTTTACGTTTAAAGATTGTCGAAATGTAAGGGGCAAAAACACCGTAAGATAAATCTGGAGCATAGTGAAAATTGCTTGCAGAAAAACCATAGATGATATTCTGAATTTTAGATTTCTCAAAGTATTGGTTATACATAACAGAGGCCAATCCTGTAAAAGATTGACTTTTAGTTGCGTAAGAAGGTATTAGTTTAAAAACAAAATTTCGAGGAATAATTGGTTTGTTATGTAGCTTTAGGCCTAAGGTAATTCCGTCATAAAAATTGTAGCCTAATTCTGGTTGATAAAACAATTGATTGTAATAAGGATCTTCAATATCTTTGATTAATTTTAACTGAACAGGTTTGTCTAAAATACTTTTCTTTACATTTTTCCAATTATCTAACGTATTGTATTCTGGGTATAATTGTTCATAGTTTAAAGAAACTTTATCGAAATCTCCTCTTGCAATTGTAACAGTTTTTACGGAGTCAATACCTGTAATCCATTTTTTAAATTTAATTTCTTTGTTTTTTACACCATACAGCGCAACTGGAGCTGTAATATTTCTTTTGTTTTTAATGCTTATTTTTAATGAGTCTTTGTTGCTTTCTACTTTTTTAATAGTGTAATCAATTTTTTTATTGGTGTTGATGTAATCGCCAAAAAACCATTTTAAATCTTTGTCTGTTTTGGATGAAATAATTTTGTTAAAATGTGTACTCGAACTTATTTTTAACCGATTAGTGGTGTAAAATTCGTTAAAACTTTCTTTAACAATTGAATCTCCTAAATATCCTTTTAAATATTGCAATCCTAATCCAGCTTTGTATTTGTTGGCAATTTTTCTGTTGAAATTAGATAAAGAATCTGATCTTGTGGTTAATGCTTGGTCTAAAAATCTTCTTGCTCCAAATTGATATACAAACGGGTATTTATCATTAAAATTTAGCTTAGAGAAGTTAAAACTTCTTACTCCCCAAATTTTAGAAACCGTACCTAGTAGTTTTACTTCTGAGTAGAATTCTTTTACATATTCCATCATTAGATAGGTTTGAATTCCATCTATCAACCAATAATCTTTTCGTCTGTTTAGAAGTAAAGTATTTTCTATATATTTTCTTGTAATTGCTTTAAAATATGTAATATCTCTATCAAAAACATCAGAAAAAGGGCTTAAAAATTTGGGTAATTGATTAAGTCCGTAAATAGGGTTTTTGTTTTGTGAAGTTTCATCAATTAATAACTCTTTGTGAGGATAAGCGCCTAAATATTTTTCGATAAAAATAATTGCTCTATTTAAAATATCTGAAGTTAATTTTTTGTTGATCTCTTTGGGTGAAATATCAGTAATTACATTAATTTTTTCTGTTTTATAAGTTATATAATTATTTGTTTTATTAATGCTTAAAATGACGTCTGTTTTATTGTTTCCTGATAAATTATAAGTCGAATCATTTTCTTTTTGTTGCTTTAAATTACTTGTTAGAAAATAATTATTGGGAACTTTTACTTTGATTTTATAATTAGTTGGATTGATAAATAAATCATCGGTATTTAAATTACTCATTAATTGCCATTTGTTTGTGTAAACAGCCGGAGTTAAATACCAGTAACGTAAATGATAATCAGTTTTAGTTTTTCCATAGCTTGTAAATTTTGAGCTTGGAATTTTTACGACGAATGAAGCTTTTATTAAAACAGAATCAGAAGGTTTTAAAACTTTATTTAATTCAATTTTAAGAATGTCTTCAGCATCTTTTTTTGTGCTAAACGAAACACTTTCGTAACCAGCGGATAGGTTTAGTATCTTGCTAAAACCACGTTCATTATCTTTTGCGAAATAAAGGGATTTATCATAATCTCCAATCAGTCTTTTTGTTAAGGGACTGTTTTTATCCTTAAAACTATTTGCCCAATTATGAAGATAAATTTCTTTTAAAGACTGATTAGAGTTGTTGTAATAGGTAATTTCTTGTTGGACTTTTAAGACATCGTTTTTTTTATCTAAAACTGCATTGATTCTTATCGAATTTGTTTGTGCGCAAATTCGAGTTACAAATAATGTAATAATACATGTAAATAATAACTTCAGTTTCAAATCAAAAATGATTTTTAAAATGATTACACTTTATTAATAAATAAAAATCAAAAAAGGATACAACTTTTAGAAGTTTGGTTTCAGGCTGTACTTTGCGTAGAATTTATTTAAATGATCTATTGCTTCATCTGCAGTATCAACAATTCTAAATAAATTTAAATCTTCTTCACTGATATTTCCTTCAGCAATTAAAGTCTTCTTAATCCAATCTAACAATCCGCTCCAAAAATCTTTACCAACTAAAACAATAGGGAAACGTCCAATTTTTTTAGTCTGAATTAATGTAATAGCTTCAAATAATTCATCCATTGTTCCAAATCCACCAGGCATTACAATAAAACCTTGCGAATATTTTACAAACATGACTTTACGAACAAAGAAATAATGGAACTCTAAGTTTTTGTCATTGTCAATCCAAGGATTGTCATGTTGTTCAAAAGGCAGTTCAATATTTAATCCAACAGAAGTTCCTTTTCCTCTGTGTGCACCTTTATTACCAGCTTCCATAATTCCTGGTCCACCACCAGTAATTACACCGTAACCATTTTGAGTTAATTTAAATGCAACTTCTTCTGCTAGTTTATAAAAAGGATCTTCTGGTTTTGTTCTTGCAGAACCAAAAATTGAAACACAAGGACCAATTTTACTTAGTTTTTCATATCCTTCTACAAACTCAGACATGATTTTAAAAATTGCCCAAGAGTCATTTGTTTTTATTTCATTCCAGGTTTTTTGATCTAATTTTTCTCTTACTTTTCTGTCTTCCTTCGGATTCATAATCTATCTTCTTTTAATTTTTCTATTTCTTTTTTATCGCCTAAATAATTTTTTGGCAAACGTGCAAAGTTAGTTCTTTTTTCAATATTTCGACTTCGCTAAATATGACATTGATTATTTTAATTCCTTTTTAAGGAATTCTGCGGTATAGCTAGTTTTGTGTTTTACAATTTCTTCAGGAGTTCCAACACATAAAACTTTACCACCTTTTTTTCCACCTTCCAAACCAATATCAATAATGTAATCGGCTAGTTTTACAACATCTAAATTGTGCTCAATAATTAAAACGGTATTTCCTTTATCAGCCAATTTATTTAAAACATCCATTAAAACTCTAATGTCTTCAAAATGCAAGCCAGTTGTGGGTTCGTCTAAAATATAAAAGGTATTTCCTGTGTCTCTTTTTGATAATTCTGAAGCCAATTTTATACGTTGTGCTTCTCCGCCAGAAAGTGTTGTAGATTGTTGTCCTAAAGTAATATAACCCAGACCAACATCTTTAATGGTTTTAATTTTTCTGTGGATTTTTGGCACTTTTTCAAAAAATACAACCGCTTCATCAATCGTCATTTCTAAAACATCAGCAATCGATTTTCCTTTGTAACGAATCTCTAAAGTTTCTCTGTTAAATCGTTTTCCTTGACACGTTTCGCATTCTACATGAACATCTGGTAAAAAATTCATTTCAATAACACGAACTCCGCCACCTTGACAAGTTTCACATCGTCCGCCTTTTACATTAAAAGAAAAACGCCCTGGTTTGTAACCGCGAATTGCAGCTTCTGGAGTTTTTGCAAACAAACTTCTAATTTCGCCAAAAGTTCCTGTATATGTTGCCGGATTAGAACGTGGAGTTCTACCAATTGGAGATTGATCAATATCAATAACTTTATCTATATGTTCTAAACCTTTAATACTTTTATATGGCATTGGTTTTTTTACACCACGATAAATATGTGCGTTTAAAATTGGATACAAAGTTTCGTTAATCAAAGTTGATTTTCCGCTTCCAGAAACACCAGTTACGCAAATCATTTTTCCGAGGGGAAAATCTACAGAAACATTTTTTAAATTATTTCCGGTTGCACCTTTTAGTTGAATTTTATTTCCGTTTCCTTTTCTACGTTTTTTAGGAACAGCAATTTCTTTTTTACCAGTAATATAATCCGCAGTTAATGTGTTGTGCTTTTTTAATTCTCCAAAAGTTCCTTCGCTTACAATTTCTCCACCATGTCTTCCAGCACCTGGACCAATATCAAACACAAAATCTGCGTGTTCAATCATATCTTTATCGTGTTCTACAACCAAAACTGAGTTTCCAATATCTCTCAATTTCACTAAAGAATCAATTAGTTTTTGATTGTCTCGTTGATGTAATCCAATACTCGGTTCGTCTAAAATGTATAAAACGCCAACCAATTGCGAGCCAATTTGTGTTGCCAAACGAATACGTTGTGCTTCTCCACCAGAAAGTGATTTTGAACTTCTGTCGAGATTCAAATAATCTAAACCAACATCTAGTAAAAACTGAATTCTAGTTTTAATTTCTTTTAAAATTTCAGCAGCAATTGTTTGTTGTTTTTGCGATAATTTTTTTTCAATATTTTCAAACCAATTTGCCAATTCTGTGATATCCATCTTCGCTAAATCGCTAATATTTTTATCTAAAATTTTAAAATACAACGCTTCTTTTTTAAGGCGATTTCCATTGCAATTAGAGCATAAAACTTCGTCCATAAAATCTTTTGCCCAGCGTTTTATTGAAGTAGATTCACTATTTTTATATTGACTGTTGATAAAAGCAATAATTCCTTCAAAATCAATTTCGTAATTTCTTGTAACGCCAACAGATTTTGATTCGATGTTAAACTTTTCGTTACCTCCGTTTAATATAATCTGTAATGCTTCTTTTGGTATTTTTTTAATTGGATCGTTTAGTTTAAAATCATAACGTTCTGCAATTAGTTGTAGTTGTTTAAAAATCCAACTATTTTTTTGTTCACCAAGCGGAATGATTCCGCCATTCTTTATAGAAATGGTATTGTCTGGAATTACTTTCTCGAGATTTACTTCGTTCGTAATTCCCAATCCGTTACAAGAAGCACAAGCTCCCTTTGGCGAGTTAAAAGAAAATGTATTTGGCTCTGGATTTGGATATGCAATTCCGGTTGTTGGACACATTAAATCTCTACTAAAATATCTTGGATTATTGGTTTCTAAATCAATCACCATTAAAATATTATTACCCGTATATAGAGCCGTTTTTATAGTTTCTTCTAATCTTTTTTCTACTGAATTATTAACTATAATTCTATCAATTACCACTTCAATATCGTGCGTTTTATATCTGTCTAAACGCATGCCTTTTGTAATTTCTACAATTTCTCCGTCAACACGTGCACGTAGAAATCCTTGTTTAGAAATCTGTTCGAATAATTCTCTGTAATGTCCTTTTCTAGATTTTACAAGCGGTGCTAAAACGGCAATTTTTTTATCATTAAAATCTGATAAAATCAATTCTTTAATTTTTTCATCAGAATAACTGACCATTTTTTCTTCTGTGTTAAAAGAATACGCATCGGCAGCTCTGGCAAAAAGCAATCGTAAAAAATCGTAGATCTCTGTAAT
>CAXICE010000080.1:0-7598 GCA_964022045.1 uncultured Polaribacter sp.
ACATCTGTATCAAAAACATTTTTCCCTTTAAAATCAATAGAATCCATTTTCCAGATGTTTTTGATAACACCTTTATCCATTAAAATTTTTAAATTTACAGCATTGGTTCTCCATTTACAATATTGTGTTGCCTGTAACCAACTAACACCAACAACTGGGTAATCTGCATATGCAGGATGACGCAAATAGTTTTCTGATAGTAAATCTGTATTTCCTAAGCTTTTTCTCCAAACCAAAGTGTCAGGTAGAACAGCGTTATATATATGTTTGTATTTAGGGTCTTCTGGCGGAAATACATTCTTAGTATACTGCATAAATAATACATATTCTGCATTTGTAACTTCAGCTTCATCCATATAAAAAGAACGGATGTGCATTTTTTTTGGAGTTGTATTCCAATCAAACATTACATCGTCTTGTACTTGTCCCATTGTAAAAGTTCCACCTTCTATAGCAACCATTCCAATTGGTGGTTTAGAGCCTTCAAAAGATTTTCCTTTGATATAGTTACCGTATGCTGGATTGTTAAATTTCCAGCCAGTTAAAGAAGAGGTACAATCTGTACATGTTTTACATTTAGTAAGCGACATACTTACCAATACTAATAATGCAAATTTTAATAAGTTTTTCATGTATCTTATTTAAATTTATTTAGGGTTTATTTATAGCCATGCAATTTACAATAATTCTCTTTTCCACCAAGTTTATTGACGTTTTTATGACTTTTTATATTTATTCAATTTATAAACGATTGTTTTTTAGCTTTATTATAAGTATTCTTGCATTGGCTTAAAATATCGTGAAGTTTATCACGTTCTTTTGATTAAGAAATGAATAAAAAACAATTCCTTTTTTTAGCACTTATTGGTTTTTATGCAATAAGTTTTTCGCAAACTAACAATTCTGTTCTCTCTAATGGTAATTGGTATAAGTTTTCTGTGGATACAACTGGTGTTTTTAAGATTGATAAAACATTGATCGAAAAAATGGGTATCAATACAGCCAATTTAAATCCGAAAAACATAAAAATTTATGGTAATGGAGGAGCAATGTTACCGCAAAAAAACAGCGATTTTAGATATTCTGATTTACAAGAAAATGCCATTTTTATTGAAGGTGAAGATGATGGTGTTTTTAATAATGATGATTTTATTCTGTTCTATGCAAAAGGGCCACACGATTGGGTGTTAAATCCGAATTTAGAAACCGCAAGTCATCGTCAAAATATATATTCAGATAAAGCCTATTATTTTTTAACTGTAAGTGATACAGGCGGAAAAAGAATTTCTGATCAGCCAGAAAACACCAATGCTTCAGTTAAATCAATTGCTGTTTTTGATGATTTTATCTTTTACGAAAAAGAAGAAAGAAATTTATTTGCAATTGGTACACAATGGTTTGGTGAAGATTTTAGTGTAGAAAATGTTCAAAATTTCAAGATTGATTTTGGTTCTCTAGATACTAACTTTCCAATAAAAGTTAAAGTTGCTGGTGCAGCAATTTCTGCATTGTCATCTACCATGGCAATTTCTGTAAATAATCAGAATGCATTTTCTATTATTTATCCTGGCGTTACAAGTGGTTCTTTAACATTAGGTTATCCGAATTTTAATTCATCAACCGTAAATGTAAATTCTTCTAATTTAGATATTTCTGTAACTTATAATAATAATGGAAATCCCGGAGCAAAAGCATATTTAGATTATATAGAAATTGTTGGAAAAAAACAATTAGTTGCAAACGGAAAACAGTTTTCTTTTAGAAGTTTTGATGCCTCTAAAACAAACGGAGTTGTTGCATATCAAATTCAAAACGCTAGTGAAGTTTCTCAACTTTGGGATGTAACAGATTTTATCAATCCAAAGAAAATTAATAATTCATCTAATGGAAATAACTTTACATTTAAAGCAAATGGCGGGATTTTAAATGAATACATTGTAATAAATTCTTCAGATTATTTTACACCAGAAGTTGGCGATAATTCTTTAATTAAAAATCAAAATTTACATGCGTTAAAAGATGTAAACTATATCATTATTACCAATGAGGAGCTTTCTGGTCAAGCACAAAGGCTGGCAGATTATCATAAAAATAATTCGGGTTTAACAACCAAAGTTGTGCAGCTTTCAGAGATTTATAACGAGTTTGGTTCTGGTTCGTCAGACATTACTTCGATTAGAGATTTTATCAAAAATGTTTATAATTCAAACTCAAATGCAGCAAGTAAATTAAAATACGTTTGCTTTTTTGGCGATGGCTCTTACGATTATAAAGACAGAATTACAGATAACAATAATATTGTTCCGGTTTTTGAATCTGTGCAGAGTTTTAATTTAGCAACGTCTTATGTAACGGATGATTATTTTGTAATGTTAGATCCAAACGAAGGGTTGATGTTTACAACCGATACAATTGATGTAGTTTCAGGTAGAATCCCGGTTTCAACGATACAACAAGCAACCGAAGTTGTTGATAAGATTTTAAGTTATTACAATCTGAAATCTTTTGGAGATTGGAGAAACACAATCACATTATTAGCAGATGATATTGATGCAAATGGTGAACAAACATTGCAAGCTGGAGTAGAAAGAATTGCAGATTCAATCACAAAAAACAAACCGATTTTCAATATCAATAAAATTTATGCTGATGCTTTTAAGCAAGAAACTTCTTCTGGTGGAGAAAGATATCCGCAGGTAAATGTAGCGTTGACAAATGCCATTGAAAAAGGGACTTTGGTAATGGATTATTTTGGTCATGGAGGAGAAGACGGTTTTGCAAGTGAACGAATTTTAGAAGTTCCACAAATTCAGAATTTTAACAATCCAAAAACATTACCGTTATTTATTACAGTTACTTGTGAGTTTTCTCGATTTGATAATCCGTTGAGAACAACTGCGGGCGAATTGGTTTTTTGGAATAAAAATGGTGGTGCAGCAAGCTTAATTACTACAACTAGAGAAGTTTTTATTTCTACAGGACAAAATTTTAACGAACGCTTATTAAAGATTTTATTACAATTTAAAGACGAAGATTTATCGATAGCAGAATCATTAACGGTAGCTAAAAATGGATTTTCTAGTTTTCAGAAATTCTTTATTTATTATTTAGGTGATCCGGCAATGAAATTGGCAATTCCGAAACCAAATGTGCAAATCACCAAAATGAATGGCGTTAATATTTCACAATCGTTAGACACATTAAAAGCATTGTCTAAAGTGAGTTTTGAAGGTGTTGTTACTGATAATTTAAATCAACCATTAACCGATTTTAACGGAACATTATCAACCACAGTTTTTGATAAACCAATTTTAAAAACAACGTTGGATAATAATAATTTCGGAATTAAAATGACGTTTGATTCTAGAGAAAGTAAATTGTTTAGAGGAAAATCTAGCGTTACAAATGGTACTTTTAAATTCGATTTTATTGTGCCAAAAGATATTAAAGTTGCTTACGGAAAAGGAAAATTGAGCTTTTACGCATCCAACGAAACAGAAGATAAATCGGGCGCAAATTTTGATGTTGTTGTTGGCGGAATCAATCCAAATGCAATCAACGATACAACAGGTCCAGATTTGGCAATTTTTATGAACGACGAATCTTTTATTGAAGGCGGAAATACAAATACTTCACCAAATTTAATTATTTCCTTATCAGATTTAAGCGGAATAAACACTTCAATTACATCAATAGATCATGATATTGTTGCTATTATTGATGGTGATCAAGCAAATCCTATTGTTTTAAATGATTATTACGAAACAGAAAAAGACGATTTTACAAAAGGTAAAGTGGTGTATCAATTAAGAGATTTATCTGTTGGTTTGCATACAGTTCAAATTAAAGCTTGGGACACCTATAATAATTCGTCTGAAGCGTCGTTAAATTTTATGGTTGTTAGTGATAGCGGATTGGTGTTAGATAATGTGTTAAATTATCCAAATCCGTTTGTAAATCACACTGAGTTTTGGTTCAATCATAATAAGCCCAACGAACCTTTAGAAGTACAAGTTCAAATATTTACGGTTTCTGGAAAAATTATTAAAACGATAAATCAAACTGTGCAAACAACTGGTAATCTATCTAGAAATGTAAACTGGAATGGTTTAGATGATTTTGGAAACAAATTAGGAAAAGGAGTTTATATCTATAAATTAAAAGTAAAATCAACAATTAGTAATCAATATTCAGAGAAGTATGAAAAATTAGTCATACTTTAGATTTTTTAGATTGCAATAAAAGTTAAAAATAAAAGATGAAGAAAAGTTATTTATTATCAACAATGGTTTTATGTTTTATGATTGTGAATACTGTAAAAGGGCAATCAAATTCAATTACAACAGCAGCACCATTTTTATTAATTACGCCAGATGCAAGAGCAGGAGGAATGGGAGATATTGGAGTTGCAACTTCTTCCGATGCGTTTTCATTATTTCATAATCCGTCTAAAATAGCATTTAATACAAATCAAATTAGTATCGGAGCAAATTACACACCTTGGTTACGTAATTTGGTAGATGATATTTTTATTGGAGGCGTTTCTTACGTAAATCGTTTTAGCGAAAATGCTGCTTGGGCAGTAGATTTTAAATATTTTTCTTTAGGTAAGATCGAGTTAACAGATTCTAGTGGAAATCCAATCGGAACAGAGAATCCTAACGAATTAGCTGTTTCTGGAACCTATGCTTTAAAATTAAGTGAAACTTTTTCTATGGGAGTTGGGTTACGATACATTCATTCTAATTATAAATTGAGTGTTCAGAATCCAAATATTAAAGCAATTAATTCTTTTTCTGTAGATATTTCTGGTTTTTACAGATCTGAAGAAGAAAATTATGGAAATTTTAATGGTAGATATCGTTTAGGTTTTAATATTTCTAATATTGGACCAAAAGTTTCTTACGTTCCTGGTAAAGAAGATTTTATTCCGACAAATTTAAAATTGGGTGGTGGTTTTGATTTTATTTTAGATGACTTTAATATTATTGGAATTAATTTTGAGACAACAAAACTTTTAGTGCCAACTCCGCAACCAGACGGTTCTGATAAAGACAAAGGTTTTTTAGGAGGAATGTTCTCGTCTTTTGGTGATGCGCCAGACGGATTTAGCGAAGAATTAAAAGAATTTACGTATGCTTTAGGAGCAGAATATTTATACAACAATGCATTTGCGGTTAGAGCTGGATATTATCACGAAAGTGAAATGAAAGGAAATAGACAATATTTTACGATGGGCGGCGGATTTAAAGCACAGGCTTTTTCTGTTGATTTATCGTATTTAATGAACTCTTCAAATGTAAATCATCCGCTAGAAAACACATTGCGATTTTCTTTATCATTTGATTTAGGAGAAATTTACGATGATTATTAGTATCTTCGTTTGTACACTAGTTACTATTTTATATGAAAAAAATTGACATTGTAGCTTCTGCAACCATTTTCGAAAATGTTTCAGAATTACCTTCAGATGTTCAAGTATTAATGAACAAAGCAGTTGAAGCTCGTGAAAAAGCCTACGCTCCGTATTCTAAATTTAATGTTGGTGTTGCTTTATTGTTAGAAAATGATCAAATTATTTTAGGAAATAATCAAGAGAATGCTGCATATCCGTCTGGAATGTGTGCAGAAAGAGTAGCAATTTGGAAAGCTGGTTCAGATTATCCTGGAGTAAAAGTAAAGCAATTGGTCATTACAGCAAGTTCTTCAAACTCTAAAGTTGATAAGCCTGTTGGGCCTTGTGGCGCTTGTAGACAAACACTTTCTGAATATGAAATCAACCAAAAAGAACCAATAGAAGTTTATTTTATGGGAGAAGTTGGTAATATTGTTAAAACAGATTCTTTGCTGTCTTTATTACCGTTTTCTTTTGATAGAAGTTATTTGTAATGAAGAGAGATATTTCGTCTAGAGATGATATTCATTTTATCATTACAGAATTTTATAAAGAGTTAACTGCTGATGCAGAAATGCTGCCTTTTTTTGAAGAAATTGTACAGCAAAATCATTTAGAACAACACATTGATGTTATTGCAGATTTTTGGCAAGATATTTTATTGCACACAAATACATACAAAAATAACGTGTTGCAGAAACATTTAGATTTTGACAAAAAAGTTGCATTTAAAAAAGAGCATTTTACAAAATGGTTATTGTTTTTAACAACTACTATTGACACTTCTTTTGAAGGTCAAATTGCACAAAATATGAAAGATCGCGCAAATTCTATTGCAATGGTAATGCAAGTGAAGTTTAAACTTTACGATTAGCATAAATTTTTACCAATAAAATTTATTTTTTGTTAAAAAGATTTCTCAATTTTAGAGAATCCATAAAAATAAATAAAAGTCGATTTTATTCTTAAAATTTACCATTAAAAAATTGTTACTTTGTTTAAGACGAAATAAATTATAAACAATTATAATCTAATGATGAACTCTAAAATTACAGGAACAGGATGTTACATTCCTACAGTTATTCAAGAGAATGCAAATTTTTTAAAGCATCAGTTTTTAAATGAAGATGGTACTTTAATTAACTCTCAAAATGATGTAATTATTGATAAGTTCAAAACAATTACCGGAATTGAAGAAAGAAGATATGCTTCTGAAGATTATTCTACTTCTGATATCGCATTTTTTGCAGCTCAAAAAGCAATTGAAGATTCAGGTGTAAATCCAGAGGAATTAGATTATATCATTTTAGCACACAACTTTGGTGATGTTAAAAGTGCAGCAATTCAGAGTGATATCTTACCAAGTTTAGCAACAAGAGTAAAGCATAAATTACAGATTGAAAATCCCAATTGTGTGGCATATGATATTTTATTTGGTTGCCCAGGTTGGATTGAAGGTGTAATTCAAGCGCAAGCATTTATCAAAGCCGGAATGGCAAAAAAAGCTTTAGTAATTGGCGCAGAAACGCTGTCTAGAGTTGTTGATAAACACGATAGAGATACCATGATTTTTAGTGATGGAGCAGGAGCTTGTATCTTGGAACAAACTGAAAATGATGAAGCTAGAATTTTAAGTCACGCTACACAAACCTTTGCAAAAGACGAAGCTTTCTATTTGTATTTCGGGAATTCTTATGATAAAAACGAAGATCCAGATGTTCGTTACATTAAAATGAACGGGCGAAAAATTTATGAGTTTGCTTTGAATAATGTACCACAAGCCATGAAAACTGCTTTAGATAAAAGTAAAGTAGATATCAATGATGTAAAAAAAGTATTTATCCATCAGGCAAACGAAAAAATGGATGAAGCAATCATTAAACGTTTTTATAGATTGTACAAGAAGCAAGTTCCTGAAGGAGTGATGCCAATGAATATTCATAAATACGGAAATAGTTCTGTGGCAACAGTTCCAACTTTGTTAGATTTGGTTTTAAAAGGTCAGATTGAAAATCAAGAAGTAAACAAAGGAGATATTGTTATTTTTGCATCTGTTGGTTCTGGTATGAATATCAATGCAATTGTGTATAAGTTTTAGATTTTTTTAGTGCAATTGGTACTTTGATTTTGTGGTTTAAAAAAAATCAAATTGATGCAAAAAAATTTAAATTCTTGTAGTATTTTTGCGCATGCAACAACACAA
>CAXICE010000081.1:0-7591 GCA_964022045.1 uncultured Polaribacter sp.
AAAGATAAAAATGTATATTGTACTTCTCTAAAAATTAATTTAGCATGATAAAATACATTATTGTTGATGACGAAGTTGCAGCACATAGTAATATTGAAGATTTTGCTAATAATCTACCAAATTTAAAGCTCTTAAAAAACTGTTATAACGCCTTTGAAGCTATTAGTTTTTTAAATGAAAACACTGTAGATTTAATTTTTTTAGATATTAATATGCCGAAGCTTTCTGGTTTAGATTTTTTAAAAACATTAACGAGTCCACCAAAAGTAATTGTTTGTTCTGCATATTCTGAATTTGCTATTGATGGATACGCGTTTAATATTACAGATTACTTATTAAAACCTTTTAGTTTTGAGCGTTTTTTAGCCGCTGTTAATAAAGTAAATACACTAAAGCAGGATGTAAAAACGCAAATTGTTCAAAGCAATGAAGTTAAAAATGAACGTCTATTTTTAAAAGATTCTAAAAAACATTATCAAGTTAAATTCAATGACATTCTTTTTTTAGAAGCTTTTGGAAATTATGTGAAAGTGTATTTAAAAGATAAAACTATAATTACACATCAAACATTAAGTCATTTTAATAATGTACTATCTGAAGTAGATTTTATACAAGTACACAAATCATTTATTATTGCTACAGCTTATATTGATTTAGTGGAAGGAAATATTGTTCATATTGATAATCATAAAATTCCGATTAGTAAAACCTACAAAATCAACATTAATAAATTACTAAAAGAGTAAAATCATAAAAATCCTGTAAATTTCTTTACAGGATTTTTTTTAAAAAATTCAAATATTAAGCTTAATTTCTATTACTTCTATTAGCGCTTCTGTTTTTATCAGAAGGTTTTTGGTTGAATTTATACACAAAACTCAACGAAAAACGTTGTGCATTTCTACTTCTTTCTTGATTTATTTTATAATTTAATCCTGTAATTTGTTGTTTGTCAATTTGTGAGTTTAAAATATTTGATGCATTAAAAATTATACTTCCTTTATTCTTTAAAATATTTTTACTAATTCCAAAATTTAAACTTTTAATTGACTCCGTTTTAATTTGTGCATTGCTTTGCTCTCCTTGATAATAAAAGCTTGTTTGCATTCTGGTTGAGTTTGATATTTTAATATTTGTTGTAAAATTCACAAACCAAGTTTCATCAGAAAAAGCAGCATTTTTCCCATCTATAATTCCGTTTTGCTTGTAAGAATACAAATTAAAATCACTATTAAAACGTAGCCATTTTAATGGGCTAAATGATGCTGATAACTCAACTCCATATCGTTTTTCCTCATCTAAATTAATTGGAGATTGAATAAAAACATCGTTTCCGTCTTTTTTTGTTTCAAACTGAATTACGTCTTTTGAATTTAAATAATATACAGAAGGACTCAATCTTAACTTATTAATATTGTAAATAAACGAAACCTCAAAAGCATCTGAATACGTTGGTTTTAAATTTGGATTTCCTGTAAAACGAGCTGTAAAATCTTTCAACTCATAAAACGGACTTAAAAACCATAAAGAAGGTCTGCTTATTCTTTTACTATAACTTAATTGTCCGCTAAAATTTTCTTTAAATTCATATGTAAAAGTAGCAGACGGAAATACATTTGTGTAAGTATTTTTAGTATTCAAAGTGTTGTCTGAAGCATCAATAGTAATGTTTGTATTTTCTAATCTTAATCCTAATTGATAGCTGATTTTATTCTTTTTACCGTTCAATTGCAAGTAACTAGATGCTATCTTTTCTTTGTATTTTAGTGTGTTATCAATATTATCAATTGTTTCAAAATTATTATTTACCAATTGTTCTGCTAAAAAATAATTAGAAATATCTCTACTTTCAAACTTTGCTCCCACTTCTACGTTTACAGATTTACTTATTGGCGTTTTATAATCTGCTTGAAAAGCCAAATCATTTGTTTTTCCAGTTCCTCTTGTTTGTATTGTTGTTTTATTTGCATTTGTAGGAAAAGTTTCATCGGTAACTAAACTCCATTTTTTTTCACTATTCCAAAAATCATATTGAAAATCCATTGTAAAAAGACGTCCTTCTTTATCAAATGCTTTTGTATAATTTGCTTCAATCTGATTGTAATTACGTTTCTCTTTTGAATTTCCTGTTGTAAATAATGATTCTGTTTTTGTGCCAGCATTTGAAAAATCATAATTTAGATACGTTACATCTGTATCTTCAGTTTCGTTTCTATAATATGCAACAGTAAATGTATTTTTATCATTAAAAGCATAGTCGGTTCCAACATAATACATTTTACCATCATCATGTCTGTTTTCATCTTCATCTTGATTTAAAAATGTAGTAATTCCGTTATTAGTTGTTGTTTGTTGCTTGGTATAAGTTCCTTCATAATCTGTATAACGAGTTCCGAAATTTGTAAAAAAATTAAACTTATTCGCTTTGTAATTTATGTTTCCATAAGCTCTATAATCATCAGGAATTCCAGCAACTAAACGCACTTGACCATTCATTCCCGATTTTCTGTTTTTCTTCAAAATAATATTGATAATTCCTGAAGAACCAGAAGCGTCAAATTTTGCAGAAGGATTTGTAATAACTTCAATACTCTCAATTGCATCCGCAGAAATTTGTTCTAAAGCTTGCGATTGTGTTAAGGCAGATCTACGTCCATTTATCATCACTTGCACATTTGAATTTCCTCTTAAACTAATTGCTCCTGTCGGACTCACATTTACTGAAGGAACATTTCCTAAAACATCAATTGCAGAACCATTTTGTGAGCTTATGTCTTTACCAACATTAAATACTTTTTTTCCAAGTTTTAAAGTAACTTCTGATTTTTCTGCCTGAATAACCACTTCATCTAAAGCAGTTGCATCTTCTTTTAATTGAATCGCATTTAAATTGATTTTTCTTTGCTCTTTGCTTATTAGAATATTTCTAGTTGTGGTAATAAAACCAATGTACTGTACTTCTAAAATATAAGATCCAATCGCAATTTTTGTAATAGTAAAATTACCGTTTTCATCAGTAACTACGCCTTCTACTAATTTCTGATTTACATCTTTTAAAACAACCGATGCATAAGGAAGTGTTTCATTTGATACACTTACAACTTTACCTTTAACGGTTCCAATTTTTTGTGAGTTTTGAGAAAAAACCGAAATGCTTAAAAAAAAACACCCCAGAAAAACAATTATAGATTTCATATTATATATTTTAATTTGACACAAATCTCTAAGAAATCTCTCTTTTACTTTTAATTTTATTTGCAAACGTCTCTATAGATTAATGAACTGCTCTTACTTGTATATAAATTATCTTAGTTTTGTATAAATCAATTACTAATTATGATTCCAACTTATACACGTTTAATTATTGTCTTTCTGATTAGTTTACTAACAATCTCGTGTACAAAAGAGTATGATGATATTAATTTAGAGACAGAGTTATTTAAACGTGGAAATACCGTTTATCAATTTGAAGATGAACATTCACAGAATGTTTTGACTTTAAATGATTCTCTCTGGAAAGAAGAAATTCAATTAAAAGAAGATCAAATATACTGGTCAAAGACTGAAGTTGAAATTATTAATGAGCCAAAACACCTTGAGCAAAATGGGCTTTTTATAAACTTACATGGCGAATATGAAGTGTTTTGGGATGGGGTTTTAATTGGAAAAAATGGTAATCCTGAAAGTTCATCAAATCCTGATAAAAAAGGAAAAATGATCGCCACATTTATAATTCCGAATGAATTATTTACAAAAGGAAAACATAAATTAGTTATTAGAAATAGCATTCATTATTACTTAGATTATAGTCCTCGTTTATTTTTTTACATTTCAAATTACGAGCAAATTTTAAAACAAGAAATTAAAATTACTGTTTATATTCATGTTTTTGCAGGTATCTTTTTAATGGCTGCTTTATACTTTTTCTTATTGTTTTTAAGCAATCGAAAAAGTTTTGCAACGCTAATTTTCAGCATCAACTGTTTACTGTTTTTTCTACTAATCATTTTTGAATATATTAGAACTTATGTTGATATTCATTATAGTTATCATCATACAAGATTAGAAATAATCGGAATTATTACTTTTTTAATTTCATTGTTAACACCCATTTATTTTTCATTACAATTTAAGTTCCCAAAGAGAATAAAGTCTTTCTTACTTTATGCAGCCATACTTATTTACATATTCATTAGAGAACACGAAAATCATGATTCTACAGCATATAACATGATTATTTTTATGTGGTTTATTTCTTTAGCAATTGTGATTTTTGGAGTAATTAAGAAAATGAATGGAGCAAAGATTGTATTAATTTCTTTACTGATAAGTATGTATTTTCATCAATATATAAACTTTGATGTTAGTATACATATTGGATTCAGCATCATTCTTTTAGGAATGTTTTACATACTTTCTTTACGTACAAAAGAGCAACGAATTGCTTATGAAAACTCATTAGTGCAATCAACGAGATTAAAATTGGAGCTACTAAAAAAGAGTATTCAACCCCATTTTTTAATGAATACACTAACTTCTTTAATTGATTGGATTGAAGAAGCACCAGATAAAGGCGTTCTTTTTATTGAAGCTTTGGCTAAAGAGTTTGATCTGTTAAATCAATTTGAAAATGAAACTTTAATTCCGATTTCTCAAGAAATAGAATTATGTAAAAGTCACATTAGCATCATGAAATTCAGAAAAGAAATTGATTATGTTTGGGAAGATGAAGGTATTGATGAAAATGTAGAGCAACTAATTCCGCCAGCAGTAATTCACACTTTATTAGAAAATAGCATTACGCATTGTTTACCTTCGGATGAAAATACACTTCGTTTTAAATTGATTGCTAATACAACAAAAAGCAAACAAGAGTTTACTTTCCTAACATTTGGACAAGTTAGAAATGAGCAAAAAAATACATCAGACGGAACGGGTTTTAAATACATTAAAGCACGTTTGACAGAAAGTTATGGCAAGGATTGGTCTTTTACATCTGAAGCAACTAATACAGGCTGGAAAAACACAATTACAATTCAGAAATAGAAATATGAATATATTAATAATAGAAGACGAAATTAGAATTGCTAAACGTGTAGAAAGAATGACCAAAGAGTTTTTTCTTAACACTTTACAGAACATTAATTCTGTGCAATCTTTATCTGAAGGATTGGATTTTATAAAAAACAACACGTTAGATTTAGTTTTATTAGATTTAAATCTAAATGGAGAAAATGGATTTGATGTTTTAAAAGAAACTGTTTCTGGCTCTTTTCATACAATAATTATTTCCGCTAATAAAGAGGAAGCTTTAAAAGCATTTGAATTTGGTGTTTTAGATTTTGTTCCAAAACCGTTTAATAAAGAACGTATAGAAATTGCTTTTAATCGAATTGTAAAAAAAGAAGAAGTTAGTAATGAGAACTTACAATTTTTGGCTGTTAAAAAACGTGGCGGAATTCAATTAATTGACATTAGTAATGTTCTCTACATAAAAGGTGCTGGGGTTTATACAGAGCTTTATTTAACAAACGGTCAAAAAGAATTACACGATAAATCATTAGAAAAACTTTCTCAATTGTTACCAAAATCATTTGAACGTATTCATAAGTCTTATTTGGTAAAAACATCAGAAATTAAAGAAATAATAGTAAAAACAGGTAGTCAATATGCTGTTGAATTACATAATGGAGAAATCATTCCAGTTGGAAGAACAAAGTATAAAGGGTTAAGAGCAAACTTATTTCAATAAAAAATCCTGCAACTTGTGCTGAATTTATTTCAGTATCTATTGCAGGATTAATATATATTTTATGAAACTAAAATTAGTTCATTCCGCCATCAACAGACAAAGTTTGTCCGGTGATATAAGCACTCATATCAGAAGCTAAAAACACACAGGCATTTGCAATATCTTCTGGAGAACCTCCTCTTTTTAATGGAATAGCATCTCTCCAACCTTGAACGGTTGCTTCATCTAATTTACCCGTCATTTCTGTTTCGATAAATCCTGGCGCAATTACGTTAGATCTAATATTTCTAGAACCTAATTCTAAAGCTACAGATTTAGAAAAACCAACAATTCCTGCTTTAGAAGCCGCATAATTTGCTTGTCCTGCGTTCCCGTTAATTCCAACAATAGAACTCATGTTAATGATAGAACCTTTACGTTGTTTCATCATTGGACGAATAACCGCTTTTGTTAAGTTAAAAACCGATTTTAAGTTTACTTCAATCACTTTATCAAAATCATCTTCAGAAATACGCATTAACAAATTGTCTTTTGTAATTCCGGCGTTATTAACTAAAATATCGATGGTTCCAAACTCTTTTAAAACATCTGCTGCTAACTCTTGCGCTGCATCAAAAATTGCTGCGTTAGATTGATATCCTTTTGCTTTTACACCTAAATCATTTAATTCTGATTCTAATGCTTTTGCGGCATCAACTGAAGAACTATAAGTAAATGCAACATTTGCGCCTTGTTGTGCAAACATTACAGCAATTCCTCTTCCAATTCCTCTTGTAGCTCCAGTAATTATAGCTGTTTTATTTTCTAATAATTTCATTTTCTAAGTTGTTTGATTTCTAATATGATTCAAATATACTAATCTTTATCTTTTTATAAAGATGATTTTTTTCTGTAAAAGAAATTCCCGTGAAACTGAAAAAATCAGTATAAACGGGAATCTGTAATTTTATATAAAAGAAAACTAGTTTAAAACACTAGCAATCATTTCTCCTATTTTTGCTGGAGATTCAACAACGTGAATTCCGTTTGCCGCTAAAATTGCCATTTTAGCTTGTGCTGTATCATCTTCTCCTCCAACAATTGCACCAGCGTGCCCCATTGTTCTTCCTGCAGGTGCAGTTTGTCCAGCGATAAAACCAACTACAGGTTTTCTGTTTCCATCAGCTTTAATCCATTTAGCTGCATCAGCTTCTAAGTTTCCACCAATCTCACCAATCATAACAATTGCTTCAGTTTCATCATCATTCATTAATAATTCAACTGCTTCTTTAGTAGTAGTTCCAATAATTGGATCTCCACCAATACCAATGGCAGTTGTAATTCCGTAACCTTGTTTTACAACTTGGTCAGCAGCTTCGTAAGTTAAAGTTCCAGATTTAGAAACAATTCCAACTTTTCCTTTTTTGAAAATAAATCCTGGCATAATACCAACTTTAGCTTCATCTGGAGTAATAACTCCTGGACAATTTGGACCAACTAATGTACAGTCTTTAGTATCGATATATGCTTTAACTTTTACCATATCTGCAGTAGGAATACCTTCTGTAATACAAATAATTACTTTTATTCCTGCATCAGCAGCTTCCATAATTGCATCTGCAGCAAAAGCTGGCGGTACAAAGATAATTGAAGTATCTGCACTTGCTTTTTCAACAGCATCTGCAACCGTATTAAAAACTGGTTTTCCTAAATGTTCTTGACCTCCTTTTCCTGGAGTTACACCACCAACTACGTTAGTTCCGTAATCAATCATTTGACCTGCATGAAAAGTTCCTTCACTACCTGTAAAACCTTGTACTATAATTTTTGAATCTTTATTTACTAAAACGCTCATTTGTT
>CAXICE010000082.1:0-7523 GCA_964022045.1 uncultured Polaribacter sp.
TATGGAAAGAACTATCAATACTCTCATAACTACGAGAATAATTTTGCACATCAAGAGTTTTTACCTGAAGAAATTTCTGGAACAAAACTATATGAACCAGGAAACAATCCTAGAGAAAATCAATTTAAAGAAGTTTTAAAAAATCGTTGGAAAGACAAGTACAATTATTAAAATTTTACTTGGTATATTTTCTTTATTAAGATATTGTTTTCATAATATTCTGCTATCCAATTAGAATCTTTTTGATATAAAATTCCATTTTTATCTTTAATAATGAAAACAGTATTTTGTTGTGTTTTCATGATACTAAAAACCACCTTAGGTGTTGTATCTACTAATTGAAATCCGTTACTAGTTGCTTGAGCATACAATACGTTTTGAGCAGTTGAAACTTTTTTAGCAGTTACTATTTTTGTAATTACTTTTGGCGTTGTAGCAGGATTTATAGTTTTTTTTGTGTAAGAATAATTTCGAACTATTGGATCTTTAAATGCATTTCTAATTGCCTCTTGATACGTTTTCTTATACTTTTTTTCTTTACTCTTGCCTATTATAGTCGTGTAAATTATTTGATTATTACAATCCTTAAGTTCTACATTAACCTTAGTTGTAAGCATACTTGAAACATTTTTTACTGATGCATACAAGGCTAAACATCTTTCTTTCTTTAAATCTTCAGGAAAATTAACAGGCTTTAAAAAAGCTTTAAACCCGAACTTATTAAAAAGAAATTTTGTTAATGAACTTGTTTGATATTGATCAGCACTCTTTAAAAAATCAAATCTACTATCAACTACCACATATTTATAGCTATTAATTTTATGTTGTCCATAAAAAGAAAAACAGCTCATAAAAAAACTTAAAAAAAATATTTTCTTCATTTTAATCAAAAATTAAATTAAACCCAAATTGTAAAGATGCACTTTTTGTTTCTGCTAAATCATACAATTTAAATACGTTATCTAACAAACCATACATATGAAAATTTCCGAATCTTGCAGATATACCTACTCCAACATTAGTAAATGAGTAGGAGTCTGCTGTATATGTAAATTTTGCATGAAATCTTTCATCAATACTTTTCTCAAAAAAAAGGGTAGTAGCTAATTGTGTACTTAATGGTCTAGAAATAGCGTATAATTGAAGTCCAACAGAATTGTTATAATATTCTTTATAAGTTTCATCATAACATTCTTTATTTGATCTTGCTCTTCCAAAACTATAACGAACAGCACCATTAAATTTAATTGGCCTCCAAGAAATAAAAGAATTCGTTTTTGTTTCTCTTGCAATATTGGTCTTAAACTCACTATCCAATTCTGCCAAATAATCTTTATCTAAAGGCAACCAATAATCTGTATTATTTTCATCAAACATTATTTCTACACCATCAAATCGATGATTCCCATTTATAGATAAACTCTTTACATTTTTAGAGTAACTAACAAACCCTATGTCTAAAATACTTCCTGTAAATTCAATTTGCGGTGTATAATGGTAAGTAAATCCAAGGTCAATTCCAACTCCAATATTCTTACTAAAAAAAGTATCACCTATTACATCAGCAGCACCAATATTTAATTTATCGTTTTCATCTAAAATACCTGATGTATTAAAGTTAAGATTTATATTACTAAAATAATGACTATAAATACTATTATCACCTTCAACTGTACTTAAAGTACCTGTATTATTTGTTGATGACATGTGTAAACTCCCAGAATAAATTTTAAACCTTCCGCCTACATTAAGCTTTTTATTTACTTTATAAGATAAACCTGCGTGGATAACTCCTAAAACATCTCCTCTAAATTTCAATTGAGAAAAATGCACAGTTTTATTAACATTTAAACCGTTTCCATGGTAAGCGAAATCGACTATATCATCAGGGAAATAACCAACAAAATCAACCTCTTGATACAAGCCAAAAGTTAAATACATCTTTTCATTTAAACGATATCCACCGTTTAAAATTTCAATTTTTGCATTAAAATCTAAAAAATCTCTTTCTGTTAATCTTTCTGCCAGTTTAGTAAATTTACTTGTAAAACTTGAATTATCATCCAAAAACAAATCTGATATTGTAGCTTCAGAAGAACCAATATTAAAAAACAAACCAGACAGAGCTGGAATTCCAGCATGAAATTTAAAATTCGTTTCAGCTCCAGGATTTACCATTAAGGTATTTGGCATTTCAGCAAATCCGTATAATATTTTTTGATTTTGACTGTAACTCATAAGACTACATACCATCCCTAAAACAACAAATATTTTTTTATAACTCATTTTTATATTTTAAGGAAAAAAGTACCCGCTGTTTTAAAAACTAGTTTTTTATCTATATTAGGGTTGATAACAGCGCCATTATTACTTGGAGATAATTGTATCAAAGCCCTAACTTTTGACGAAGAAAGAAAATTTTGATTTCCAGAAACTACAATTGCTTCTGAAGCAACAAAATTTAAATTATTAGCCCCAACAACAAATGTCTTAAAACTATGTGTTACTTTATCATTGCTATCTAAAAACTGAAACACCACATTAAACTCCCTATCAAACTCATTTCTAATTTCGAACTCTAACTCTAAAAACAATAAATTCTCTTTTACAAAAGAGCTATTTAATGATAAAAAACTAGACGTTCTATTTATAGGTGTAATAATCTCTAAAGAATTAATTCTATCAAAAAAAGTAATTTGATTTAATGTAAAATAAGCCAAAGAAGTTGTAAAAACTGGCTCCGTTGAGAAATCATCTATCTGATCAAAATCTACATGTTCAATACATGAAGAAAATAAAAAAATAAAGATTAAAAATATAGGGGTTTTCTTAATACTCTTCATTTACTTAAGTGTTCTTTGTCTACAACGAATAGGGCTTAAAGATATTGCTTTATTTCTAAAAGATGAGAAACAGATGTGTATTTTTTATTTGAAAATTTTTCATCATGCAAATTAAAATGAATACTGGATATTCCACAATTTATTGCACCAATAATATCTGCTTCTAGATTGTCGCCAATCATAAAGCTGCTTTCTGGAGTTGTATTAGCTGTTTTTAAAGCAAACTCAAATACTTTAGGATTCGGCTTCTTTAAACCTACCGACTCTGAAGTAATTATTTTATCAAAATATTTTTTAATTCCTGACTTCTCTAATTTCAAATCTTGTACTTCTTCAAAACCGTTTGTAATAATGTGTAGTTCATATTTAGGCTGCAAATACTCTAACAGCTCTATAGTGCCATCAAATAAATGATTATAAGATGGTAAAACATTGATATATTCTCTTGATAAAACATTAATTAAATCATCACTAATTGTATAGCTCAATTTATCAAAAGAATCTTTTAATCGTCCGTATCTTAATTTTTCTTTACTAATTTTTTCTTCACGATATAATTTCCAATAATTAAAATTTATTGGAGAATATTCAGTTAAAAAATCTTCTAATTGCAACTGAATATCATGTGCTCTAAAAAGCTGTTCAAAAGTAAGATTCGAGTTCTTTTCAAAGTCCCACAATGTATGATCTAAATCAAAAAAAATATGTTTAATTTCCATTCGATAAAAATATAAATATAAACCAAACCTTAAAACTCTTTAAGTCTTTATATTTGTAAATAAAGTTTACTTTTTTGGATAAAAAAAAACACATCTTATTTCTCTGCGGTTGGTTTCCTTCTATAGTATTTCCAACAAATGGAGATTTTATTAAAAGGCATGCAGAAGCTGTAAGCCTAAAACATAAGGTTTCTGTTTTACACATTGTATCAAGTAAAAAAGTAACAAAAACAATTATTAAAAAAAATGTTGAAGCCAATACGAACATATATATTGGTTATGTAAAACACACTAAAAACCCAATTATAAAAGCATTTCGATTTTATAAAACGTACAAACAAATTTTAAAATTGATTGGCAATTATGATGTAGTTCATTTGAACACAATTTATCCTTTTGGCGTTTTTGCTTTGCATCAAAAATGGACAAAAAGAAAACCATTTATTATTTCTGAACATTGGACAGGTTATTTAAACCAACGTAAAAACAAGGTTTCTTTTCTTCAAAAATTTTGGTCAAAATTGATTGCTAGAAAAGCAGCTTTTATTTGTCCTGTTAGCAACGAATTAAAAATTGGAATGCAAAATTCTGGCTTAAAAGGAAATTATTTTAACGTTGGAAATGTTATTGATACAAACCTTTTTATTCCTTCGGATAAAAAAAACAAAAATTTTACAATTGTACATGTCTCAGGATTAAATGACGAACAGAAAAACATATCTGATATGCTAAAAACTGCCAAACTTCTAGAAAATGAAATCGAAAATTTTGCATGGAAATTTATTGGCGGAACTTCAGATAAATACCAAAATTTAATTGGTGAATTACAATTTAAATCTGCCAATATTGAATTTATAAATCATGTTACGCAAAAAGAATTAGCAACTCATATACAGGAAGCTAATGTTTGTGTTTCGTTTAGCAATTACGAAACTTTCGGAATTGTAATGCCAGAAGCAATTGCTTGCGGAACATTTGTAATTTCTACAAATACCGGAATTTTAAACGAACTTAAACCTCAAAATTTCTTTTCAATTATTCCTATTAAAGATAAGAATGCACTAAAAACCGAAATTGTAAATCAGTATAAAAACCCTACAAAACTGAATCCAAAAGAAATGCATTCTTATGTAAAAGACAAGTTTAGTAAAGAAGTTATTTCTGAAATATTTTCTAATTTGTATTATAAAACATTAAATAACAATTCTTGAATTTATTAAAAAGTTACATACAAAATTTTGCCGCAAGAGCTGGTAATTACATTTTATCAGCATCAATAATTGCTAGAATTTTATCGTTTGTTGCTTCTTGGATTGCACTACAGTTAATCCCGAATAAAGAACTTGGAATTGTACTTTTTGCTTACAATATTATTGTTTTTATTGTTCCGTTTGGCGGATTTGGATTACATCAAAGTTTGTTAAGATATGGATCGCTTTTAAAAACCAAATCAGAAAAAAATAGTTTATTTAGATATACTTTCTTTAAAGGAATTTGGGTTACTTTCATCTTAATTTTCTTCATTATTCTTGCAGGTTTTTTTGTTGATTTTCAGTTTAAAAACACAAAATATTATTTAGCTTTTTTATCAATCACTTTACTGCCGATGTATTTATTTGAATTGATAAAAATTCAGTTTAGATTGCATCATAAAAACAAATTATTTGCGCTTACAGAAATTGTTTTTACTGTTGTTTTAACAATTTCAGTTTTGATTTTAAGTTACTACTTTAAAGAAAACGGATATGCAGTTGCGTTGCTTTTAACACCAATTATTTCTGTGTTATTTTTCATCAATCAGTTTAAGTCTGACTTATTTTTCAAAGAAAAATTAACCGTAATAAATCGTGAGTTTTGGAACTACGGAATCTTTGCTAGCCTATCTAATGTCGTTACGCAATTACTTTTTGTAATTGACATTTTGTTAATCGGTTTTTTACTAAACGATGCAGAAATGGTAACTAATTACAAGTACATTTCTTTAATTCCGTTAAGTTTATTGTTTTTACCAAGAGCCTTTATAAACACCGATTTTGTTACTTTTACAGAGCGAATTCGCGATAAAAAATATATTGCAAAATACATTAAAAGCTACCTATTGCTTTTTACACTTTTAAGCATTGGTTTTTGCATTTTCTTCGGATTATTTGCTGATTTTATTTTAAACCTGTTTGATGCAAATTTTATGCAATTCAAAACTTCATTTTTAATTTTAATTGTTGGTGTTTGTGGAATTTTAATTTTTCGTGGAATCTTTGGAAACTTATTATCATCAATTGGTAAAGCGCATATCAACTTTTACATTACTTCTGTTGCATTAATTTTTAATGTGATTAGCAATTATTATTTGATTCCGAAATACGGAATAAAAGGCGCAGCAATTACTTCTGCTTCGTTGATGTGGTTTACAGGAATTGTTTCTGCTGTTTTATTTTGGAAACTTTACAACAACCATTTTTTAAGTAAAAAATAAGTTTCTTTTTTTGCTCCAAAGCTTTTGAAAAATGTTGCAATTCCAGGAATTTGTGAACCTTCAAAATCTAAAATTCTATTTGTTTTAGAATACTCATTAATAATAGAATTCAACAATAAACTTCCAACTTGATTTTCTCTCCCTTTTGTAGTAACAGCAGAAAATAAATACACAATTCTTTTTGAATCTAACAAAAACACAGCGCCGCCAATTAACTCACCATTTACCTTTACTCCTATAATTTTTGTTTTGTTTTTGCTTTTTAAAACCTCAACTAATTTTGTGAGTTTTACATATTCATTTTCAGTAATTTCTTTAAATGAATAATTTCTTTTAGACAACATTAAGAGTTCAGAAAAAGAAATTTCTTCAATATTTAATTCATTTTTTAATCCTTGCTGAATTGCATGTTTTCGTCCTTTAGAAAAAGTTTTATAAAGTGCTTCATATCCCTTATCTAAAGATAAAATGTAATTATTTTTTTGAACAACATTTTCTTCTAAAAAATTATTTTTAGAATTGAATTGCAATGCTATTTTTAAAAACTTTCTAGGAATACTTTTTGTGAATTTTTGAAAGACACTCTCTGTTATTTCACTTTTAGAAAAAACTCCAAGTTGCTGTGTAAAAAATGGTTGAGAAATGTATAGTAGTCCGTATTTTTTTTGAATTGGCAAAGGCATTACTGCTTCATAATCATCTAAAATTATGGCGCTCCAATTATCAGTAACTACATCTAAATACCAAGAATACGCGTAAATTCTATTCTGTAAAGAATTTGCTATACATACATTATATTTTTCTTCATCAATTTGATTTCTATTTTCAAAACGAATCATATTAATCGGTAGCTATTTTCAACATAGATTCGTACACTTTACTCCAGCCTTTCCATCGAGTATAATTGCTTAAACTTTCGTTATGAAACAACGTTACAAAGGTTCCGTTTACAGCTTTTACTTCGTTTTTTAATTCTCTTATTTTACCTAAAGATTGTCTTGGAGTTAACTCCATATAATCGTTTAAAGTTGTATCCATCAATGCAAAAGGAACAATCTTTAAAGGTGTTTGAATTTCAAAATCTAAATCATAAAAATAAAATGGCGTACATGTACTTGCTCTAAAACCAGCATGACTTGCGTAACCCATTGAGTGATCTTCCTTTATTTCTAAATCTATTAAATTTTGATACGTTTCTGGCAAACTAAAACGCAAATAGTGCTGTCTAGATTTTTCCATTGGAGTATTTGTTACTGCTTCTAAACGCTCCTTCTCTTTCTTTAATATCGATTCATCCTTCATTGAAAAATAAGAAGGATGCAAGCCTACTTCTGCATAATCTAACATTGATTTTATCAGCAATTTAAACTTATTTTTTGAGAGAGAAACATTGGTGTCAAAGGTGGTGTAATCTGCTACTAAAAAAAAGAATACTGTCTGTACTTTGTACCGCTCTTTTAAAGATAATATTTTATCAAAAGTATTATA
>CAXICE010000083.1:0-7443 GCA_964022045.1 uncultured Polaribacter sp.
ACATTTCTAAAAGAGCCTTTGTTTCCAATAAAAAAATCATTCTTTATAGCTGTTAATTTAAAATTTCCAGTTCTTTGATGTTTTGCTATTAATTCATTTCCTTTTGTGTCAAAAGTGTATATTGTATTTAGTTCTTCGCTATAATATATTCCTTTGAATTCTCTGATGCTTTCGTTGTTGTAATTGGCCGGAATATATTTCTCAAAACTTAAAGTATAGCCATCATCTAAAATAACATTCATTTTTGAGTTGCTTATTTTTACGCCAGTATATTCTTTAGTATCAAATTCATATTCATTTTTACCAACAGGATTTATTTTTGTTAGCTTCCCATTTCCACCAACGTAGTTTAAAGAACCGTTTAAAATTCTTAATTCTCGAGAGAATCTATCTTTTACATTCCAATAAAAACCTTCATGATTTTTTAAAGTCTGTAAATCAGTTTTTACGATGGTATTTTTTTTGGTTAGTTTTTTAGAACTATTCTTTGGTTGTTTTGCAAACTCATCTAAACATATACCTGTGAGTTTATATATAATTCTACCGCCATTTAATTCGCCATTATTACTTAAAAAAACAAGAGACATGTTGTGCTTTTCAAACCAGCCAATATAAGCTTGGTAACTTGCATCTAATCCGCTATGTTCTATTTTCTTAATTCCTTTGTATTTGTTTACAAAAAGACCTAAACCATAGCCATAAGTTTTACCATTATTTAATGATTCTAGCTTTTTCATTTTTTCGAAAATTGTTTTATTTCCAACGGTATAAGTTGAGAAATTAACAGACCATTTGGTTAAATCTTCTGTTGTTGTAGCTAAATTACTTGCGCCAACACTGCTGTTTTGATAAATGTCTTTTCTGTAAACTCCATTCTCTTTATAATAAGAATATGCTTTGTTTTTAACCAATTGACCTGTTTTATCTACAAACAAAGAATTGTTCATTTTTAAAGGGATAAAAACCTTTTCTTTAATGAAACTTGAAAAAGATTGTTTGCTAACCCTAGCAACTACTTCGGCCAATAATGCATATCCAGAATTGCTATACATAAATTGTTCATTTGGCTCAAAATTTAATGTTTTTTGCTTGTAAATAAGATCTAATGCTTGTTGATTTGTAATGATATCATCTAAATTAAAACCAGCAAGTCTAGTAATGTTATGTTGATCTTTTATACCACTAGTATGTGTTGCAAGATGTTTTAATGTTATTTTCTTATTAAAATTATGCATCTCAGGAATATGCTTTCTAATGTCATCATCTAATGAAAGCTTTCCTTCTTCTTCTAATAGAAGTATGGCAAATGCGGTAAATTGTTTAGAGACTGAAGCTGCATGAAATACTGTTTTATTTGAAATTGGTATTTGATATTCTAAATTTGCTAACCCATAATTTTTCTCAATAATTACTTCATTGTTTTTTAGTAATCTAATACTAACTCCTGGATCAGTTTCTTTGATGTTTTTAAAAATAGCATCAATTTTATTCTCTAAATTAATGTGCTTTGAATTATCTACTTGCCCAAAAGCAAATAGAGACATTAAAAAAGCAATGATTGATAATATAATCTTAAACATTTGTGTATTTTTTTATTTTTTATTTAGTTTGAAGAAATACTTCCGCCAGAATTTCTCTTTTTATCTATTTTCTTAGGGTTTCCTCTGTAGTCAATATCGCCACCACTTGTAGCTTTTGCATTTAAAGATTCAGTTACATAAACATCTATGTTTGCGCCACTATTTACTTTTACATCTGCATTTTTACTTTCTAAGCCGTATGCTCTAATTGAGCTTCCGCTTGTAGCTTTTGCAGTGTAGTAATTAGCTTTTCCTTTAATTCTTAAATCTGCTCCGCTAGACGAACTTGAGTTTACAGTATCTGCATTTACATCAATTCTTGCATCTGCGCCACTACTAACATGTGCGTCAAAAACATCAGTTCTAATAGTGTTTTCAGTAATAACATCACTTCCGCTTGTAGCTTTAATTCCGTTAATATTTGGAGCAGAAAGGTATACTTTCTTAGATTTTGCTCTTCTAATATTTCTTTCTGATGATATTTTTAAAACGCCATTTCTAACTTCTGTTCTAATTAAGTTATGTAGATTTTCATCTGCTTTTACAACTAAAGATAAATCGTTTTCTTGTGTGATGTATAACTGAATTCCTTGCCCAACTTCAATTTTGGTAAAGTCGTTGTTAATTTTACGTGATTCTGTTACTACGTTTCTATTTCCTGTTACAGAACTAATTCCATCTATCATACAAGATGTTGTTAGTGTTGCAATAAATAAAAATGCGAATGCTTTTGTTATTAATGTTTTCATAATTAATGTTTTAAAGTTCAAATGTCTTTATATAGACGTTTTGAAACGAATTTTGGTTACCGAATTGTTGTTTTTTATTGATGAAATGTTACTCTTCATCTAATTCGTCTGCTTCTTCTAATGCTTTTAATTCTTGACTATGTAAACCTTCATCTGTCATAACAAAATAATGATTTGCCATATTTCTATCGTAGGTATTTGTTGTATTCTCTATTCTATGTAAAAATCTTTTTGTTGAATTGTCAAAATACACAGTTACGTTATTTGGAATATATAGTTTGATATAGACATCTTCATCTTTAAAGGCATTTTTATAATCGCTGATAAAATAAGCGTCTAACAAAATTGTATTATTTTCAATCGTGTATTTGTAAGAAATATCGCCTGCATTTTTAGATGCTTTTAATTTGCTTCTTCCTTCAGAATATTTTCTAATTTGAATATAAGCTTCGTCCGAATCACTTTTTTCTACATCTACATAAACATCATTAGAAGCTAATTTCTTTTTATCGTCCACATAAATAATTTCTACATTGTTGCTTCTATAGTTATAATTATTATCATAATAGAAATTGTCATTCTTTATCATTTTGATAGTTAAGGTGTCGTTTGCAACAGTTGTTAAGTTGGTTTTCTCAATTTTATTTCCACTAAAAGCTTTTGTTGTTCCAAACTCAATTCCTGTAAATACTAACCCTAAAACTGCTACTAACCAAATTCCAAATAAGGTTAAAGAAGTTGCTTTGCTAAATTTTTTAACATTGCTCGATAAGATTCTTAATCCTAATACAAAAAGGATTAAAAAAGGAATTCCGATTACTAAAAATGTACAAACGGTTAATAACCAATGTGGCATCATTGAATCATAGAAAAAAGGAGGATAGGTTACAAAATCATTGTCAAATCCAATAATTTCTAAACTACCAATAGAAAATGCTCCAATAATTAAAGAGATTAAAGTGATTGCGGCAACAAACATTAGAATCACTCCAATAAACTTACCAATAATTTTAAATATTGTAAGTATTATTGTGCCTAAAGTGTCTAAAAAATCCTGCAAACCAGAATTAGCTTTTTTGCTTCCTTTTTTAAAACCTTCACTTCCTTTCTTAAATCCTTCATTTACTTTTTGGGTAACATCATTCGCTCCGTCTTTAATTTTATCCGAAACTTCACTGGCGCTATTTCTTATAGTATCTGATACATTTTGAAATTCTTCACGAATTTTTTTTTCAATATTATCAATATTTACAGCTTCTCCTTCCATTTGTAATTTCTCTGCAGTTGTTGCTGCTTCCGGAATTACAATCCATAAAATAATATATGTTAGAATACTAAATCCGCTAAAAGCAAATAAGATAAAAGCCAGACGAATCCAAACTGTATCTACATTAAAATAATGTGCAATACCAGAAGCAACACCGCCTAAAAACTTATCGTCACCATCTCTAAATAGTTTTTTTCCGTTAGAATTTGTTCTTCTTTGGTAATTGTAATTTTCGTTAGCATACCCTTCTTCTGCTTCTGCATAATCTTCTGGTTGCCCCATTACTTTAATTACTTCATCAATATCGCCTTCGTTTACAACCTGACGTGCATCTGTAATTTTTTCTGATAACAATTCGCTAATACGAGCTTCGATGTCAGAAATAATTTCATTTTTTCCTTGAGGATCATCACTTAAAGATCTAGAAATGGAATCTAAATATCTTCTTAATTTTTGAAAAGCAATTTCATCTATATGGAAAAAGAATCCTCCTAAATTTATGTTTATTGTCTTATTCATTATTTTGATTTTTTACTTGTTATTTGGTTTACAGCTGATACTAGGTTTCCCCAGGTTCTATCTAATTCTTTAGAAAACATTGCTCCGTTTTCAGTTAATACGTAATATTTTCTAGGTGGTCCAGAAGTAGACTCTTCCCAGCGATACGTTAATAATCCTGCATTTTTTAGTCTTGTAAGTAGTGGGTAAATTGTGCCTTCTACTACAATCATTTCTGCACTTTTTAATGTTTCTAAGATTTCAGAAGTATAAGCATCACCGTGTTTTAATATCGATAAGATGCAGAATTCTAAAACTCCTTTTCGCATTTGTGCTTTTGTATTTTCTATCTTCATATAAAGAGTTTTATACGTGTTATTTAATAAATTTTATGGTAAAAGGATACTTGTAATTTTCTCCTTCTTTAGATTTTAATGATGCTATTATAATTAAAGCAATTTTTAAAATACTTACTAAAGTAAATATTGCTCCCATTCCTAAAAAACCGAAAAGTCCGCTTCCATCATAAAAATTAAAGTCGAAATGAAAATCATTATAATGACGCATGTTTCTTATAAATGAACCAAAAGCAAAAGGAATAATTGACAAACCTAAAACAAACATATAAAGTGCGTAACTTATATTAAAATTGACAGCTTCTTTTCCTTGTTCATCTAAAAAACGACTTCTATCTTTCATGGTTTGCCATAAAATTAATGGAACTATAATGCTACCAAACGGAATTAAATATCCCGAGAAAGCCGAAATATGGATTAAAAAAGCATTGGTGTTTTCGTTATTTTTATTCATGATTATATTTTTATATACTACTTGACTATGCAAATATATGAATAAAAAAAGGTACTATGCAAAACAAAGTACTATATTTTTTAATATTTTAACATTTGAATTTTCTTTTTTTATTTAAAAAGTATGCTTAAATTGCTTGTTAATAAAGGGAGTGATGCATTTTTTGATGTATTTGTAAATTGTTAAAATAGTTTCACTTTAAAAATTAGAAAAACTTAAAAATGCCTAAAGAATGAAAATTACACCACGTAAAATCAACTTATTTATGTTGTTCAAATTACCATCTGCATTTTTTTGTGGTGTTAGAGTTGTGTCTATTTCTGATTCAGAGGCTGTAGTAAAAGTGAAACATCGTTGGATTAATCAGAATCCATTTAAATCGTTGTATTGGGCTGTTCAAGGAATGGCGTCAGAATTTGCAAACGGAATTCTAGTAATGCAAGAAATTAAAAAATCAAACAGAAAAATATCGATGTTAGTTACACATCAAGAAGGACGATTTACCAAGAAAGCTACAGGAAAAATCCTTTTTAAATGTAGTGATGGAAACTTGGTAAAAGAAACTATTCAGAAATCAATTGAAACAGGTGAAGGGCAAATCATTCATTTAAAAACCGATGGATATGACGCTAATGGAGATAAAGTTTCACAATTTATATATGAATGGAGTATTAAAGTAAAGTCGTAAATTGCTTGTAACAAAATAGGAGTTTTTGACTCTAATAGTTTGGATTGAATAATGAAGTTACTTGATAAGTAGTAAAGTGATAAAGTTTTTTGACACTTTTCTTATACTTCTAACAATCTAACAATCTAACAATCTAACAATCAATAAATCTAAAAATATGAATGCACACGAAATAGATTATAACATCTTTGGAGAAGAGATGCAATATGTAGAAATAGAATTAGATCCACAAGAAAGTGTTGTGGCAGAATCTGGTAGTTTTATGATGATGAACGACGGAATTACCATGAATACCATTTTTGGTGATGGAACAAATCAAGAAAAAGGAATTTTAGGAAAACTATTTTCTGCCGGAAAAAGATTGTTGACAGGCGAAAGTTTATTTATGACTGTTTTTACGAATTCTGGACATGGAAAAAAGCATGCTTCCTTTGCTTCACCTTATCCAGGTAAAATAATTCCAATTGATTTATCAGAATTTAATGGAAAGTTTGTCTGCCAGAAAGATGCCTTTTTGTGTGCAGCTCAAGGAGTTTCAATCGGAATAGAGTTTTCTAAAAAGTTAGGTAGAGGTTTGTTTGGGGGAGAAGGGTTTATCATGCAGAAATTAGAAGGAGACGGAATGGCTTTTGTTCATGCAGGCGGAACGATGTCTAAAAAGGTATTACAACCTGGAGAAATTTTACGTGTTGATACTGGTTGTATAGTGGGATTTACACAAACTGTAGATTACGATATAGAATTTGTGGGCGGAATTAAAAATACCATTTTTGGAGGAGAAGGTTTGTTTTTTGCAAAATTGCAAGGTCCAGGAACTGTTTATATTCAATCATTGCCATTTAGCAGATTAGCTGGTAGAGTTTTGGCAATGGCGCCACAAACAGGAAAAGGAGATAGAGGAGAAGGAAGTATTCTAGGCGGAATTGGAGATTTACTCGATGGTGATAATAGATTTTAAATAAAAAAGCGAAACTAATTTAGTTTCGCTTTTTTATTTAATTCCATATGTAATATCGGATAAGGTTTTCCGGTAGAATCAATTTCAGATCGACTTATAACTTTAAATCCATAATAAAGATAAAAACCAACAGCTTGTTCGTTCTGTTCATTCACATCAACTTTAGTTACATCTAATTTGTCAATTGCAAAATCTAACAATGATTTTCCAATTTTTTTACCTCTATAATCTGGATGAATAAAAAGCATTTCTAGGTTGTTTTCTGCTATTCCTAAAAAAGCAATAATCTCTTTGTTTTCATTTTTAACACATTTTAATGTTACGGCATCTAAATAGTTGTTTAAAATTAAAGGTTTAAAAAACAGAATATCTTCTTCTTGTAAAAAATGATGTGTTGCTCTAACAGAAGCTTCCCAAACTTCTACTACACTTTTGTATTCTGATTTAAGTATGTTTTCAATTTTGTAATTCATTTTTTTTTAATCTTTTTTTCTTTTGCTAAAATACCACATTAAAAATCCGCCAGTTATAAACATCCAAATAGAATATGCAGCAATTGGAATGCTCATTTCTATATTATTTAAGATAGATGTTGCGATAACAATTGCTAAGGTTCCGTTTTGTATTCCGCTTTCAATTGTAATCGAAATGCTGTTTTTTAAATTGAGTTTAAACAATTTTGCGGTTAGAAAACCTAATCCCATTGTTAGGACATTTAATAATAAAGTTACCAAACCAACTTCTTTCATTGCATTTCCAATTAAATTAAAATTAGCAGCAACTACAGCGATAAAAACTAAAAGAAAAATTACAGTTGAAGCAATCCTCATTGGCTTTTCCATTCGGTTTGCAAAATTAGTTTTGTATTTACGAATCAACATTCCTATTGAAAT
>CAXICE010000084.1:0-7402 GCA_964022045.1 uncultured Polaribacter sp.
TCAATATCTCCTTTTTTAATAACTGGTTTTTCTTCCTCTTCTTTATCAACCTTTTTAGTTATATCGTTACAGTCTAATCGTATTGAAATTGGGTTTTCTGGTTTTTCAAAATCCTCTTTACTGATGTTTAAAGTTGGATCATCATAACATTTTCTCATGAAGATTGCCCAAGTTGGTAAAGACATTGATGCTCCTTGCCCTTTTCCTATTTTCTCAAAATGGATGGCTCTATCTTCTCCTCCAGTCCAAACTCCTGTTGCTAAATTAGGTACAACTCCCATAAACCAACCATCTGTATGGTTTTGTGTTGTTCCTGTTTTTCCAGCGATAGGATTGTTAAATCCATAAGGATAACCGGTTACATATCCAGGTCTTTCTGCAGTTGTTCTTAATCTAATTCCAGATCCACCAGTAGTTACTCCTTTTAATAAATCAAGCACAACATAAGCAGATTCTTCACTTAAAACTTCTTGTGTTTTTGGAGTAAACTGCTTTAAAACGGTTCCGTTTTTATCTTCAATTCTAGTAATGATCATCGGTTCTACTCTTAAACCTTTATTTGCAAACATAGAATATGCGCTTACCATCTCGTATAAAGACAGCTCAACAGCACCAAGTGCAATTGCTGGTCCTGGCGGAATTTTGTTCTTTATTCCTGCTGCTTTTGCTAATCTTATAACATTTTGTGGCCCAACCATGTCAATCATTCTTGCAGACATCGTATTTACAGATTTTGCCAGTGCTTCTTTTAAATTCATTGTACCACTATACCTAAAAAGGTTGGCTCCATCATTTTTTGGTGTCCATGCTTTAGGAATTCCATATTTTCCTTTTGGAATTGTGTATTTAGAAATTGGAAACTCATCACAAGGAGATAATTTTAACTGATTAATTGCTGTTGCATATACAAACGGTTTAAAGGTTGAACCTACTTGTCTTTTTCCTTGTTCTACGTGATCGTATTTAAAATGTTTGTTATTGATTCCTCCAACCCAAGCTTTAATATGACCTGTTTGCGGTTCCATTGACATCAATCCAGAATGTAAAAAGTATTTGTAATACTTTATTGAATCCATTGGCGTCATTAACGTATCAATATCTCCTTTCCAAGAAAAAATTTTCATTTTTCTTTTTCTTAAAAACGAAGCTTCTATTTCTTTTTCTGGTGTTTTTAATCTTTTCATTTCTCGCCAGCGGTCAGAATTTTTCTTAGCTCTGGTTAAAATCATTTCGATTTGTTCTTGTTCTAAATCATAAAAAGGCGCTGTTTCATTACTCTTCTGCTCTTTATTAAAATAGCTTTGCAAATTACCAACATGTTCTTTTACGGCTTCTTCTGCATATTTTTGCATGCGAGAATCAATGGTAACAAATACTTTTAATCCGTCTGCATAAATATCATATTCTTCTCCGTTTGCTTTTGGGTTTGTTTTTACCCAGCGCTTTAAATAATCTCTTAAATGTTCTCTGAAATACGTTGCATAACCATCACTATGGCTTTCTGGAGTAAAATTAATTACAAGTGGTAATTGTTGTAATGAATCTTTTTCTTGAGTGGTTAAAAAACCATTTTTCTCCATTTGTTTAAAAACAACATTTCTTCTTGCTAAAGATTTGTTTTTAGAAATACTCCTATTCGGATTGTACTGTCTTGGATTCTTTAACATCGCAACTAAAACAGCAGATTCTTCAATTTTTAATTCATGTGGTTCTTTCCCAAAATAAATTCTTGATGCAGATCTAATTCCTGATGCATTAAACAAAAAGCCTTGCGTATTTAAATACATTGCAATAATTTCTTGCTTTGTATATTGTCTTTCTAGCTTAATTGAAACAACCCATTCTTTTAGTTTTTGACCAATTCTTTTAAAACTATTTCCAGAAGCTCTTTTTGTAAAAAGATTCTTAGATAATTGTTGTGTAATTGTGCTTGCTCCACCACCTTTTCCAAATTTAGAGATTGCTCTAGCTAAACCTCTAAAATCGATTCCTGAATGCTCGTAAAAACGTTCATCTTCTGTGGCTACTAAAGCCAAAACCAAGTTTTCTGGTAGCTCTTTAAATTTTATTGGCGTTCTATTTTCGTAAGCAAATTTTCCTAAGGTTTTTCCGTCAGCAGAAATAATTTCTGTAGCTAAATTATTTTGTGGGTTTTCTAATTCTTCAAATGTTGGTAACGGTCCAAAAACACCCCAAGCCGCAAGTAAAAAAAGAAATAAAATTGATGCAAATCCACCAATAACAATTCCCCAAAACCATCTTACATATTTTTTAAAACCTGTATTTTTTTCTTTTGTCATTTTTAATTCTTTTCTATTCTAAATCCAACATCTGTAATTCCTTCTAAACTCTTAATTCCGCTTACTTCACCGCTTTTTCGCATTGCTTGTGATATTGAAACTGAATATTCTCCTGCAGTTGGAAAAACCACATTTTCTTTATAAAATAATTTATTTTCTTTTATTCCCGTGAATCCTTTTCCTAAAAAACGACCTGAATTGTCGGTCATTTCATACTCTAACGTATCTACAATTTTCTTGCCATTCGGAAAGTTTAAAGTTGTAATTAAAAACAAATTACTATAACTGTATTTTTCGTTGTTTCTAATGTTTAAAAACAAATCTTTTTTATTGATTGTGTCAGTAATTTCAAAAAGAAACGAAACCGCATTTTCTGTTTCCCAAGAATTATTTGAAATGGAAACAAAAGAATCATATTCTCTTTTAGAATCACAAGAAATGATACTCAAAGCAGTAAAAACAAAGAAAATATAATTAATCTTGTTTGTTCTCATTTGGCTTGTTTCGGTTTCTATTTTTGTTTCGATTATTATTTCTAGGATTTGGTTTTTTGTGTTGTTTTTTTTCAGTTACAACATTTGCTCCTGCTGGTTTATTTTGATTTGGATTTCTCTTTTTCTTTGGTTGATTTACCTTTTGATTTCCGTTCTGATTTTTCGCAACCGGCTTTTTTCTATTTCTATTTCGGTTGTTTTTTCTGCGTCCTTTTTTCTGTTTTGGAGCATCAAAACGTGTTAAACTATCTTGACCAACTACGTTTTCGAAATCTGCCTTTACTTCAGTAACTACGTCCGCTTCATAGTCTTCTAACGGCGCCGCTTCTTCGTTGTTTTTATTCAGTGCGATTATTTCATTAACCTGTTCTAAAGTTAACTGAAACCATTTAAAACTATTGTCTTTATAGGTGTACCAAAGTGCTTGTTTAAAAATATCCATCTTTACAAAAACAGCATCACCATTCTCAGTTTTTAGAATTTTTTCTTGCTTCGGAAATGCTTTTAGGGCATCTAAATATGTGTCTAATTCAAAGTTTAAACAGCATTTTAATTTACCACATTGTCCAGCTAATTTTAACGGGTTCAACGATAACTGTTGATAACGAGCTGCTGCTGTATTTACTTTTCTAAAATCTGTTAACCAAGTTGAACAACACAATTCTCTACCACAAGATCCAACACCGCCTAAACGTGCTGCTTCTTGTCGTAAACCAACTTGTTTCATTTCTACTCTAATAGAAAATGCGCTGGCTAAATCTCTAATTAATTGTCTAAAATCTACACGCTCGTCTGCTGTGTAATAAAATGTTGCTTTTTTTCCATCTCCCTGATACTCAACATCAGAAAGCTTCATTTTTAATCCTAATCTTCCTAATATTTCTCTTCCTCTGCGTTGTGTTTCTTGCTCTTTATCTCTAAATGATTGCCAAATATCAATGTCTTTTTGAGAAGCTTTTCTAAAGATTTTCTTCACATCTTCGCTATCTTCAGTAACATTTCTTTTCTTCATTTGCACTTTTACCAATTCTCCGCCTAAAGAAACAACACCAATATCATGTCCTGGAGAACTTTCTACAGCAACAACATCGCCCATAGAAAGTGTTAAGTTTTCTGTGTTTTTAAAGAAATGTTTTCGTCCGTTTTTAAATCGGATTTCATAAATATTAAAAGGTGCTTCTCCGCTTGGCAATGTCATGTTAGATAACCAATCGAAAACTGCTAATTTACTTCCGCTTCCGCAAGATCCACCTGTTCCGCAATTTCCATTACTTTTACAGCCTTTTGGAACGCCGCCGTCTTTTGTTGAGCAACTAGTACAGCTCATAAAATGTATATATTTTTAAAAAACAAATTTGCTGTTTAAAGCTGTTTTGTTTTGTAAGGTTCTTAAATAATTTTTAAAAATCAACTTGTAGCTGATTAATCTGTAAATATAAGCATTCTGTAAGAATGAAAAAATAGGTTTTTTGAACTTCTTAAAAGAACATTTTTATTTAATTATATAACAAATATAACTCGTAAGCTTTCTAATTTTTTAGTCTCTTTAGAATTCGTACGAATTGAATTAGAATTCGTGAAAAGTTATTTTTTGGGCATAAAAAAAGCTCCGTAATCGGAGATTTCAATATAAAATAGTTGTTTTCTTAAAACTGAATTCCAATACTTACTCCAAAAGAAGTAAAAGTAATACTATTAGGAATCTCATTTGAAATCAACGGTTTATTAAGTCTGTAAAAATCGTGATCCCAAAAGAAATTGAGTGTAACGTTATTTTCACCTAGCTCTTCTATTGGAAACAAAAGCCCTAATCTTACATTTCCCATTTCACTTTTAGCTTTATTACTAATTGTGTTATGTAAAACTTGTAAATACAACGTAGCGTTTTCATAGTTGGTAAAATGATAATTCATTTTACCACCAAATTTTAATGTAGTAATATTATAAGCTGTTTGGTAATCAAAACTACCAACCGCCCCTAAAGAAAGTTTATTAAAAATTGGGTAATTAATTGAATATGTTAATCCAAAAGAAACCCCTTTTTTTAATTCATCTTCAGAGTATTTTGGTTGACTATTGTTCTTAAAATTGTGATTATATCGTACTTGTTTAGGAATCAAAAACTCCAATTCTGCAAATGAAAACCACTTTTTATCTAAAGTATAATCTGTTCCTTGAGAAATTTGTTTTCCTGCTCTTACTACATCATTGATGTTTACCTGTGCATTTATACTAAAAACAAATCCAGTAAGGAATATAAAAAGTGTTTTCTTCATTTCTTTTTTCATTCAAAAGAATCAACTATCATACCATAAAAAAGACCTCAAAGCTGAGGTCTTTTTTTATATATTTTAACTTTTCTACTTCTTAAAAGTTAACACTTCAGAACGTCCTTTTTTAAAGATTTTATTACTATTTCCTTTTCCTTTTCTCAGTTCTTTTTGAACTTCAAAAGGCAATGCAGCAATTTCTTTACATTCATCAGAACAACAAGTATTCATTTTTTCTTGACACGATTTACATTGAATAAATAATAAGTGACAGGCTTCGTTTTCGCAATTTACATGTTCGTCACAAGCTTCTCCACATTGATGACAATTAGCTATTACATCTTCAGAAATTTTTTCTGCACGTCTGTGATCAAACACAAAATTCTTTCCTAAAAACTTGTTTTCAATTCCTTCTGTTTTTACTTGACGTGTGTATTCAATAATCCCGCCTTCTAACTGAAAAACATTTTTAAATCCTTTATGTTTGTAATAGGCAGAGGCTTTTTCGCAACGAATTCCGCCAGTACAATACATCAATAAATTTTTATCCTCTTTGTTGTCTTTTAAATCTTCTTCAATAATATCTAAAGAATCTCTAAACGTATCAACATCAGGAGTTACAGCGCCATCAAAATGTCCGATTTCACTTTCGTAATGATTTCTCATATCTACACAAACCGTGTTTGGATCTGCTAACATTTCGTTGAATTCTTTTGCATTTAAATGAACGCCTTTATCAGTAACATCAAAAGTTTCATCATTTAAACCATCAGCAACAATTTTGTTTCTAACTTTTACTTTTAACTTTAAAAACGATTTATTGTCTTGCTCAACAGCAACATTTAATCGGATATCTTTCAAAAAAGAAATGGCATCTAATTGTTCTTTTAATTGCAAAAAGTTTTCTGCCGGAACAGAAATTTGTGCGTTGATTCCTTCAAAAGAAACATACGTTCTTCCAAGAACATCAAGCGCGTTCCATTCAATAAATAATTTATCTCTAAAAAGTTGTGGGTTTTCTATCTTGAAATATTGATAGAAAGAAATTGTTAAACGATCCTTACCGGCTTCGTCAATTAATGCAGCGCGTTCTTTCGCGCTTAATTTGTTGTACAGTTGCATGCTATACTTTTTTTAAGCTGAACTAAATTCAGTGTTGGTTATTAATAAATTTTGATTGTAAAATCTCTGCAAAATTACCACTTTTTAAGAAAAACACATACTTTTTGAGTTTAATACTTAACAAATCAAATTTTCTTGACAAATTTTAAACACGGCACCAACTTATCTTCAAATTAAAATACAAGTAATTGGTTTTTTCATAATCTTTGTAATATCAAAAATGATATAAAATGAAAGTTGCAATTGTTGGCGCTACCGGAATGGTAGGAAATGTAATGTTAAACGTTTTGGCGGAAAGAAATTTTCCAATCACAGAGTTAATTCCTGTTGCTTCAGAACGTTCTGTTGGAAAGCAAATTAATTATGATGGAAAAGATTATTCAGTTGTAAATTTAGCAACTGCCGTAAGTATGAAACCTGATATTGCGTTGTTTTCTGCTGGTGGAGAAACTTCATTAGAATGGGCACCAAAATTTGCTGAAGTTGGCACAACTGTAATTGACAATTCTTCTGCATGGAGAATGCACGAAAATCATAAATTGGTAGTTCCAGAAATTAATGGTGATGTGTTAACTATTGATGATAAAATTATTGCGAATCCAAATTGTTCTACCATTCAATTAGTAATGGCGTTATCACCTTTGCACAAAAAATACACGATGAAACGTGTGGTAATTTCTACCTATCAATCTGTTTCTGGAACCGGCGTAAAAGCGGTTCAACAATTAGATAATGAAGAAGCGGGAATTGATGGAGAAATGGCATATCCACATAAAATTGGAAGAAATGCCTTGCCACATTGCGATGTTTTTTTAGAAAATGGTTACACCAAAGAAGAAATGAAATTGGTAAAAGAACCAAAGAAAATTTTACGTGACAATTCTTTTTCTGTAACAGCAACTGCAGTTAGAATTCCAACTGCTGGCGGACATTCTGAAGCGGTAAATGTTCAGTTTGAAAATGATTTTGATTTGACTGAGGTTCGACAGATTTTAAGTAATGCAGACGGAATAATCGTTCAAGATGATGTTGCAAATAACATCTATCCGATGCCAATTACGGCGCATCATAAAGATGAGGTTTTTGTAGGAAGAATCCGAAGAGATGAATCTCAAGAAAACACACTGAATCTATGGATTGTTTCTGATAATCTAAGAAAAGGTGCAGCAACAAATACGGTTCAAATTGCTGAATACTTAGTAGCTAATAATTTAGT
>CAXICE010000085.1:0-7387 GCA_964022045.1 uncultured Polaribacter sp.
TAATGTTAAAGAGTAGCTTTTTAGAATTTAAAAAGGCGTTACATCCAAATGCAATTATACCCGTTAGATATGATAACAAACCAGTAAACCACACCATTGTATTTAATATTATTTCTTTCTTTATTATTTACATGCTCATATTTGTAGTTTCTTCTGTAATCCTAACTTTTTTAGGGTTAGATTTTACTTCTGCTTTGGGTGCCGCTGGTTCTTCTTTAGGTAATATTGGCCCAGCTATTGGATCTGTTAGCCCAGTAGATAATTTTGCGCATTTATCTGATGCTGCAAAATGGTTTTGTGCGTTTTTAATGTTAATTGGACGTTTAGAATTATTTACTGTTTTAATTTTATTATCTCCTTTCTTTTGGAGGAAAAACTAGACATCGAGAAATATTTTTAAAAACATAATTATTGTTTTTATTATTTTTTTACTAACTTTATTAAAAATTTTCACCGCTATGAAAAAAAAACACTCATTAAGAGGCATCCTTGCATGCCTATTTCTCTTCTATTCATTAATCAACTATTCTCAATCTATCGGAAATATTGCTTTCATTGGTTTCAATACTGATGGCGATAAGGATTTTGCGATTGTAGCTCTTGCTGACATCTCTCCAAATTCAATCATTTATTTTACTGATGACGAAACTACTGGAGTTGGCTCTCCAAGTGCTTTAGTTGGTAGTGAAGGAACTATTACTTGGAATACTGGAGCTACAATTATAAAAGCCGGTACTGTTGTTGTATTTTCAGATATTGATAGTGACACAAACACTTCCTTTGGTGCTTCAATAGGAAGCATTTCTAGAGATGGTGCATTTAACATTTCTGGAAGTAGAGATGGAATCATTGCTTTTACCGGCACCAATGCTAACACTCCCACAACTTATTTAGCTGCGATTCAAATTGGGAATGACAATACATTTTTAGGTGCTTTTGATGGAGATGGAATTACTTTGACAAATACCGGTTTAGTTATTGGTTCAACTATAGTTGTAATTGATAACGTTGCTTCACCAGATGGTGGAAAATACACTGGTTCAAGGTCTAGTCAATTATCATTTGCAGATTACAAAGCTTTAATAACAGATGAAAATTCTAATTGGACTACTGTATCTTCAACAGGAGATGGAGAAACATTATTACCTTTTTCTCAAGAAGCTTTTACAACAAACACTACTGTTTGGACTGGAGCTTCTAGTTCTGTATGGAATTTAGCAGGAAACTGGGACAATGGCATTCCGACAAGTTCCTCTTTGGTTTCTATACCAAACGTTGCTACATCACCAATAATTAGTTCAGGTACAACAGCCGTTGCTGGAAATGTAACAATTGCTGCAAGTGAGCTTTTAACAATAAATGATGCTAATGCTTTAACAGTTAATGGTAATTTAACTATTACTGGAGACTTAACAGTAAATACTGGTGGTTCTTTAATTGTAAAAGGTACTTCTACAGGGAATTTAAAATATATTAGAAGCATAGCAACAACAGATAAATGGTATTTAGTTTCTAGTCCTGTTGTTGGCGAAACTTCACTAGATATTCTTAACAACTCAGTAAGCATTCCTCAAGGAGGTGTTGGAGGTGTACAATTTGCAATTGGAACTTATAGTGATGGTTGGTCATATAATTATTCAGGAACCTGGGGTTCTGGTAATGGATATACTGTTAAAACAAGTGCTGCAGGCGATTTGGTTTTTAGTGGTACAATGCCTACAGATGATTATGCTCTTACTGTTTTTGATACTACAGAAGATTACAGTTTGTATGGCAATCCGTATCCGTCTTATATCCCTGCAAATACCAATGCAGATGCAACCAATAATATTTTAACAATTAACACTACAACTGGGCAAGATGAATTGGCTGAATCTACTATTTGGTTTTGGAATCAAGCTTCTACAAGTTACATAACAGTTAATCAAGCTTCGGATGCTCGTTTTATTGCTCCTTCACAAGGATTTTTTGTAAAGACAAAAGGTGGTGCAGGTGATGCTAAGTTTGATTTTAAAGAAAATATGCAAAGCCATCAAGCTGTAGAAGTATTTAATAAAAACAATGGAAATTCGAGACCAAAAATTAAACTCTTTTCAACAAGTGACGGGGTTATTAAATCTTCAGATATTTTTTATATAACAGGCACAACTAAAAGTTTTGATAACGGTTATGATAGTTCTATGTTTAGTGGCGTTGATAACAGCTACTCGATTTATACGGGGTTAGTTGCCAATAACAATGGAAAAAAATTAGCCATTCAATCTTTACCTGACAATGATTATGAGAATATCATTATTCCTATTGGGTTAAATGCCGATTCTGGCAAAAAGATTACATTTTCAATTAATCATCAAAATTTGCCAAGCGACTTAATGGTTTTCTTAGAAGACAAAGAGAAGAAAACAATTACAAGGTTAGATGAAAACAACAGCAACTATAAAATTACTCTAGATGCTGACAGTAATGATATTGGTAGATTTTATTTAAGAACTTCTACTAAAGATTTAAGAAAAACATTAGATGCTGGGAGCTTTAACTTAAATCAGGTAAGCATGTATTTAAGCTCAGATTGTAACTTAAGAATTACTGGTTTACAAAGTGATAGCGCAATACTAACAATTTTTAATGTCTTAGGAAATGTAGTATTTCATCAGAGTTTAAAATCTAGCTCAAGGGTAGATGTAACTTTATCAAATTCGATAAAGCAAGGAATTTATATTGTAAAACTTGAAACCGATAAAGGAAACATTAACAAGAAAATATTCTTAAAATAATTTAAAACACATTTTTGAGATGAAAGAGAACACAAAAAACACAGCCGAAAATATAACGCGAAAAGAAGCTATCAAAAAAATTGGCAATTACGGAAAGTATACTGCTTTAACTGCTATTGGAACATACTTACTATTAAACCCTAAAACGGCCCAAGCTAGAAGTCCTTCTGCTCCAGGAGATGAATTTTAACAAATACAAAAATCAATCAAGAACCTCGAATTATCGAGGTTGTTTTTATGTTCATATTCTTTAGAAGTATATTTTAGTTTCAATGAATAACATTTTAATAAAAAACTTAGAAGCAAAAAGCTTAGTTTGGTTTCAAAACTCAAATTCATATTTAATTTTTGAACCAATTATTTCTGAAGTAATAGTAAAAATAAACAAAGATGTTTCTCTTGAAGAAATTGAGCTTTGGATTTCAGAAAAGATTAAAGTCTCCAAAAAAAAGACACATGAATTTGTACAAGATATCTTCTCTTTATATTCAGAAAATAATACAGTAAAAAACAAAATTAATGTAAATCTAAACGACTATATACTTCCTGAAAAGTACTATTCAAAAAAGAAGTATATAATTAATGACTTTACTTTTCATATTTATTCTGAAAATGAATATTTAGAAGATTTAATTCATTCTGTTTTATCACATTTAGAAATTCAATACCAAACTAAATCTCACTTTATTTATCAAATTTTTGAACATCAAAACTCAATTGTATTTTTAAAAAACAATAAATGCATTGGAACTTGGAAGAAAAAAGAAGCACATGTGTTTCAAGGTAAAATCTCTATGCATTTATTAATAGACTGCTATAAAAAACCAGAAGAAAATTGGATGGGTGTTTTTCATGCTTCAGCAATTAGCAACCAAAAAGAATCTTTGTTGTTTTTAGGCGATTCTGGAAACGGAAAAAGCACTTCTCTAGCATTGTTAATGGCAAACGGGTTTAACTGTATTGCTGATGACTTTGTTCCGATTGACAACAACAAAAACGTGTATACATATCCGGCAGCAATTTCGATAAAAAAAAATAGTGTAAAAACGCTACTTCCTTTTTATCCAGAATTAGAAAATGCAGTTGAACATCATTTAAAAAAACTGAATAAAATTGTACGCTATTTACCGCCAAAAAATATTGATTACGATTTAAAGCTAAAATGCAAAGCATTGGTTTTTATCAAATACAATCCTAAAGTTGAATTAGTTATAAAGCCAATCTCTAAAGTTGATGCTTTTCAACAATTAGTTCCAGATTCTTGGCTTTCGCCAATTGAAAAAAACGCTACTGTCTTTTTAGATTGGTTTTTAGAGTTACCTTGCTATCAGCTTACATATTCTGATAATTCAAAAATGATTGAAACTGTTGCTAAAATATTTAATGATGAATTATAAAGAAACACTCTTTTTTGTCGGAAAATGCTTAACAATTTCTCATGAAGAACACAATAAAATTATTGTAGAAAATCAACTAAAATCTGGTAATGTTAATTGGGACAATGTTGTAAAACTAAGCACCGAACATTATGTTTTCCCCGCTTTGTATTGCAATCTTAAGAGAGCAAAATTTCTTCATTATTTACCAAAAGAATTGGTAGATTACATGAAGCATATTACAGACCTAAACAGAGAAAGAAACTTACAAATAATTAAGCAGGCAAAAGAAGTTAATGAGTTATTAATAGCTAATAATATCACGCCTATTTTCTTAAAAGGCACTGGAAATTTACTAGAAGATCTGTATGAAGATATTGCAGAGAGAATGGTTGGTGATATTGATTTTTTGGTTTCTAAAACATATGCAAAACAAGCAAATGAAATTCTAATCTCAAATAATTATCTTTCTTTTAATAAAGGATTTAATGACCATAGACACCTTCCTCGATTACTAAAAAACAACAAAATTGCTGCTGTTGAAATTCATAAAGAATTAACAATTAAAAAATACACTAACGAGTTTAATTACAGCTTAATAAAAAAAGATCTAATTCATAAAAATCAATTTTGTTTTCTAAGCTATAAAAATCAGTTTTGTTTATCAATAATTGCAAATCAAATTAATGATTCTGGAATCTATTTTAAAAATATTGCTTTTAGAAACGCCTATGATGCTTTTTTATTATCAAAAAAAACTGACACATTAAAAGCTGTTGAAAATTTTGATTTATTGTTTAATTCATTAACTAACTTTATCGCTTTAAGTAATTACACTTTTGGAGAAATTAATTCACTGAAATTTAAACCTTCAAAAGAAACTGATGCTTTTTTAACTTTCAATACAAAAGCTTTAAATAATTCTTCTTTTAGAAGAAATCATTTAAAAAGATCGACAAAATATTTATCGCTTAAAACAAAACTAAATATAATTGTAAGATCAATTTACAAGAAAGAGTATCGAATTTGGCTTTTCAAGAGGCTAATAAGAGGAAGACAAAACTAAATCAATTTCTTCACCTCGTCAAAATTTAAACCACCATAATTACCAGAACTCATTAAAAGCACTGCATGATTTTCTAAATCTTGAGAAAACAAAAACGCTTTAAATTCTTGAGGATTCGTGTAAATAATTAAATCATCACGCTCAAAAGATTTTGCTATCTGTTCTTTTGTAACTTCATCTAATTGTTTAATTTTTACCGCATTTGGCGAATAAAAAACTACAGCTTTATCTGCAGATTTTAATGCACCTTTATATTCTGATAAAAACGCAGCATTTAAACTAGAATAGGTATGTAATTCTAAACACGCTAAAACTGTTCTTTCTGAATATTGCTCTTTTACTGCTTTTGTGGTTGCTTCAACTTTTGATGGTGAATGTGCAAAATCTTTAAAAATTACAGTAGATGAATTCTCCGAAATTTTCTCTAATCGTTTACTTGCGCCTTTAAACGATGCAATGGCTTCGTAAAAATCATCTTCATCAACTCCCATATGTTGGCAAATCCACTTTGCTCCAGCTAAGTTCTGTAAATTATGATTTCCAAAAATTTCTAACGGCAAATCTCCTTCTTCGGTTTGCAAGTAAGTTGTACCGTTTTCTATAAAATACGTTGGAGATTTATATGGATATTTTTTAATTGATGCAGTAGATTCCTCTACAAGTTTTTTTACAATTTCATCTTCTTCATTGTAAACTAGAATTCCGCCATTTGTAATTGAATCGATAAAGATTTCAAACTGTTCCACATAATTCTCAAAAGTTGGAAATACATTAATATGATCCCAAGCAATTCCGCTTAACAAAGCAATATTTGGTTTGTATAAATGAAATTTTGGCCGTAAATCTATTGGAGAACTTAAATATTCATCGCCTTCTAAAACTGTAAAATCATTTTCTTCTGTTAAATGAACCATCGTTTCAAAACCTTCTAATTGCGCGCCAACCATATAATCTACTCCTTTTTCATGATAATGCAATACATGTAAAATCATTGAAGTTATAGTGGTTTTTCCGTGAGAACCTCCAATTACAACTCTTGTTTTTTCTTTTGACTGTTCAAATAAAAACTCAGGATACGAATAGATTTTCAAGCCTAATTCTTGTGCTTTTAACAGTTCAGGATTGTCTTGCTTTGCATGCATTCCTATAATAATCACATCTAAACCTTGATGAATATTCTCTGAAAACCAACCAAATTCCTTAGGCAATAAACCGTATTTTTCTAATCTAGATTTAGATGGATCATGAATTGCATCATCACTACCAGTTATTGTAAAACCTTTTTTTGATAATGCAATTGCAAGATTGTGCATTGCGCTGCCGCCAATAGAAATAAAGTGTATGTTCATTAAAATATATTCATTAAAGAAGAAATCAAAAATACAAAAAAAGAGAACTAATCAGTTCTGTTTTTTTCTTCTTTTTACTTGCTTTCGCTAACGGATTAAAATCTAATACAAGTTGCAACCAATAATTTAAATCTTTACCTAAATCAATCACTTCATCCGTTAAAAACTCATTATATGCCAAAATTATTTCTATTCAATAAATTTAAAGCGTAAAAGACATGAATTCAAAAACAATAATAATTTTGTATTTTCGCTAAAAATATTTTTCGATGGATATCAATTTAATTCCCAATATAAAACACACAAATTCTAACAACTTTTTTTTACTTGCCGGACCTTGTTCTATTGAAGGAGAAGAAATGGCAATGCATATTGCAGAAAAGGTAATTAAAGTTACAGATAAGCTAGAAATTCCGTTTATTTTTAAAGGAAGTTTTAAAAAAGCAAACCGAAGTAGAGTTGATAGTTTTACCGGAATTGGAGATGAAAAAGCATTGAAGATTTTACGTAAAGTTTCAGAAACTTTTAACGTACCAACGGTAACTGACATTCATGAAGCTTCTGATGCTGAAAAAGCAGCACAATATGTTGATGTTTTGCAAATTCCAGCATTTTTAGTTCGTCAAACAGATTTAGTTGTTGCAGCAGCAAAAACTGGTAAAGTTGTCAACTTAAAAAAAGGGCAATTTATGAGTCCGTCGGCAATGCAACACGCTGTAAAAAAAGTAACCGATTCTGGAAATAATCAAGTAATGATTACAGATCGTGGAACCATGTTTGGTTACCAAGATATGATTGTTGATTTTAGAGGAATTCCTGAAA
>CAXICE010000086.1:0-7370 GCA_964022045.1 uncultured Polaribacter sp.
TTTTTTTGTAACAATATTGAATTTTAGACACTTATTTATTAGTAACAATTAACCAAGTACTATGTTTTCACGATTTTTAAAATTAGAATGGAAAAAATATTTCCGTTCATCTTATTGGCAAAGAGGAATTGCATTAAAAATTATTATGGGCTTTTTTGCCCTGTATATGATGGTTTCTTTTTTAGCCTTAGGAATTGGAAGTTTTTTCTTGATAAGAGAAACCATGCCAGATTCAGACCCGTTGCAAGTAGTAAATTCTTATTTGCTTTTTGCAATTATTGGCGATTTAATTTTTAGGTATTTAATGCAAAAAATGCCTGTAATGGAAGTAAAACCATTATTAATTCTACCCATAAAAAAGAACAAACTGCTACATTATGTGTTAGGAAAATCTGTTTTTTCTGCATTCAACATCTTTTCGTTGTTCTTTTATGTTCCGTTTGCAATTGTATTAATGATAGAAAACTACAGCGTTCCAGGTGCTTTTGCTTGGTTATTTAGTATGATTTTTATTACACAATGCGCTAACTTTTTAAACTTTATCATTAATAAAAACAATACCGCTTTTTGGATTTTAGCAGTTGTTTTAGTTGGTACAATTGCTTTGCAATATTTTAATATTTACGATGTTTCTATCCACAGTCAAGCAATTTTTGACGGCATTTTTGCAAACCCAGTTTATGTATTAATTCCGATTGCATTAATGGTAATTTTATACAACATCAATTATAAAGTTTTAAAACAACAATTGTATTTAGACGATGCTGTAAAAGTAAAAGTAAAAGAAGCAAACACAGCAGATTTATCTTGGGCAAACAGATTTGGAGAAATGGCGCCGTTTATAAAAAATGAAATCAGGTTAATTTGGAGAAACAAAAGAACAAAAACAGTTTTCTTAATGTCTTTTGCTTTTGTTTTATACGGATTGATATTTTTTACAAACCCAATGTATAAAGAGAAAATGGAAGGAATGTTAATTTTTGCATCGCTTTTTGTAACGGGTGGTTTTGTTTTAAACTACGGACAATTCATTCCGGCATGGGAAAGTGCATACTACAAAATGTTAATGACACAGAATTTAAGCTACCGTAAATACCTAGAATCTAAATGGTTTTTAATGAGTATTATGACGGCTGTTTTATTTCTTTTAGCAACGCCATATATTTATTTTGGATTAGATATTTATTTAATGATTGCCGCTGGTACACTTTATAATATTGGCTTTAATACATTGGTTTTATTATTTATGGGGGCTTTTAATAGAAAACAAATTGATTTAAACGCAAGCGGATTTGGAAATACGCAAGGAACAAGTGCAAAACAATTTATTGTAATTCTTCCAGTATTGGTTGTTCCTATCGGATTATTTTACGCATTTAGCATTCCGTTTGGATTTAATGCCGGAATTGCTGCTATCGCAGGATTTGGAATTATTGGTATTGTTGCAAAAAACTATTTCATGAATTTGATTGCTAAAAAGTACATCAAAGAAAAGTATGCAGCCATTCACGCATTCGATCAAAAAGCATAATCAACACAAATTAAGACACACATTATAGTTATGATACATTCAAAAAACATCACAAAAAAATACGGTCAAACACAAGTATTAAATATAGAAGAATTAGAAATTCCTAAAGGACAAAGTTTTGGTTTGGTTGGTAACAACGGAGCAGGAAAAACTACTTTCTTCAATATTTTATTAGATTTAATTAGACCAACAACTGGCGAGATTTCTAATCACGAAGTTATTGTAAATAAAAGCGAAGCTTGGAAAACCTTTACAGGTTCTTTTATAGATGAAACTTTTTTAATTGGTTATTTAACAGCAGAAGAATACTTTGATTTTATTGGAGATTTACGCGGAATGAACAAAGCAGATATTAGAAGCTTTTTAAGTCAGTTCGAAGAAATTTTTAATGGGGAAATTCTAGGGAAAAAGAAATATTTAAGAGATTTAAGTAAAGGAAATCAGAAAAAAGCAGGAATTGTTGCGGCACTTTTAGGAAATCCGCAAGTTGTAATTTTAGATGAGCCTTTTGCAAATTTAGATCCAACAACACAAATCAGATTAAAAAAGATGTTGAAAGAATTAACCGACAACAAAGAAGTTACTGTTTTAGTTTCTAGTCACGATTTAAGTCACGTAACAGAAGTTTGCGAACGTATTGTTGTTTTAGACAAAGGAAATGTTGTAAAAGACATTCAAACATCAGAAGAAACACTAAAAGAATTAGAAAGCCATTTTGCAGTATAGTTCTTTCTTATTTTATTCTTATTTTTACGGCTTCTATTTACAATATTTTCAAAGAAAATAGGTTTGTGAATAGAAGCTTTTTATTTAAGCCAAAAGTTGGTCATTTTAAAAATATGAATAAAGTAAAATCTACCTTTTTTGTTTTGTCTGCAATTGTTTTACTTGCTTCTTGTAGCACTAGTAAAGACAAATGGTTAAATAGAACCTATAATTCAGTTACCACAAAATTCAATATTTTGTACAATGGTAATTTGGCCTTTCAAGAAGGATTAGATCAAATCAATGAAAAACACAAAGACAACTTCTGGAAACAATTGTTTATAGAACCAATTACTTTCGAAGAAAAATCTACATCAATAAACTCTTTTGGAGGAAACCCTGGTTTTCCAAACGATGACAACAAAGAACCATTAACAACTTTTGATAAAGCAGAAGAAAAAGCGGTAAAAGCCATTCAGTTGCATTCCATGAATATTGGTGGTAGAGAACGCAATAATCAAATTGACGACGCGTATTTATTGTTAGGAAAATCTAGATATTACACACAACGTTTTATTCCGGCTATAGAAGCATTTAATTATGTAATTATCAATTATCCGTATGCAGATTTAATTGATGAAACTAGGATTTGGAGAGCAAAAACAAACATTAGGTTAGACAATGATGAGTTTGCAATAGAAACCTTAAAAATTGTTTTAAAAAATAAAGAATTAGAACCGCGAGTTAAAGAAGAAGCACATACAGCTATGGCAATGGCGTATGTAAAAACTGATAGCATTCAAAGAGCAATTGAGCAACTGACCTTGGCAACTGAAACACAAGAAAATGTTGCACAAGCTGCAAGAAATTTATTTGTTTTAGGGCAAATTTATAGTGCTGAAAACAAAAAAGATTCTGCTGCAATTGTTTTTCAAAAGTTGATCAACTTTAAAAAAGCGCCGTATAAATTTAAAATTCATGCCAATATTGATTTGGCAAGAGCAACGACAAAAGACTCTGCTGTTAACAGTTTAATAGTCAAATTTAAAGACTTAATAAAAGACAGAGAAAATAGAGATTATTTAGATGCGTTGTATTATCAAAAAGGATTGTTAGAAGAAAAACGAGACAGTTTACATATTGCTTTAAGAGATTTTAAAACATCACTAAAAATTCCGAATGGCGATGTAATTCAGAAAACATATACCTACGAAAAATTAGGAAATATTGCTTTTGATTATTCTTTGTTTGTGGATGCAAGCGCGTATTATGATAGTGTTATTCAGATTTCGAAAACCAGCCAAGAAAAACGAATTAGAAGCATCAGAAGAAAGCATAAAAACTTGGCTGCATTAACAACATTCGAAAAAACATTAACCACAAATGATAGTGTTTTAAAGCTAGCAAAACTTTCTAAATTAGAGCAAATTAACTTTTTTAAGGATCATATTGCGGCGTTAAAAAAAGCTGAAGAAAAAGCAGCAAAAGAACGTTTAAATAAAATTTCTTTTGGAAGTTCTTTTAGCGGAGGCGCAACTGTAAAATCAAAAAAGAAGGGCAAATGGTATTTTTACAATCCGCAGTCTTTAAATTTTGGAAAAAGCGAGTTTGAAAAAGTTTGGGGAAACAGACCTTTAGAAGATAATTGGAGAATTTCTGACAAACAACAAACTCAAAATGTTACAAACACAGTAACGAAAACTACAGAAAAAGCTTCGTTAAAAAAGTATGAATTAAAAACATATTTAGATGCGTTGCCTAAGAATAAGTCAGACATTGATTCTTTAATTTATAACAGAAACGAAGCGTTATACGGAACCGGAGTTATTTACAAAGAGCAATTTAAAAATGTTGATTTGGCAATTTTTAGATTAGAACGTTTGCTAAAAGAAAAACCAGATCTGACATTAATTTTACCAACAAAATATCATTTGTATCAATTATATTCAGAATTAAAAAGCAATAAAGCAAATGATTATAAAGAGGCTATAATTAGAGAATATCCAACATCTAAGTATGCTGAAATATTAGAAAACAAACCTAAAAAGAAAGACGAAAAGCAAATAAGTCAAATTGAAGCAATTTATAAAGAATTGTATTACATCTATAAGGATGATAAGTTTACAGATGTGGTTTCTCAAATTATAGAATTAGCGCCAAGAATTAAGGATTCAAAATTAATTGCTAAATTTGAACTCTTAAAAGCGATGGCTATTGGTAAGTATCAATCGAAAGGATCGTATAAAAAAGCACTAGAATATGTGTCTTTTAATTATGGAAATACCAAAGAAGGGCAACGCGCAAAAGAAATCATAAAACAGTTAAACTAAAACTCCCCCAAGATGTTTAATAGAGAAAATAATCAGATGAAACCAAACACTATGGAAAGAAATATTTTAGCTAAGAACACTAAAATTGTTGGCGATTTAACCTCAGATGGGGATTTTAGAATTGATGGAATTTTAGAAGGTACATTAGAAACAAAAGGAAGAGTTATTATTGGTTTAGAAGGCTCGGTTCAAGGAAAAGTGTTGTGTGAAAACGCAGATATTGAAGGCAAATTTTCCGGTGAATTAAAAGTAAATAAAATGCTTACCATAAAAGCATCAGCTTCTATTTCTGGAGAAGTAATTTTAGGAAAATTATCTGTAGAACCTGGAGCAGCTTTTAATGCATCTTGTACAATGAAAGGGGCTTTAAAAGAATTAAAAGCAAATGGACAAAAATCAACTTCCGAAGAAAAAACCGCTTAATAAGTTTATTAGACTTTCTGGTGTTGGCTTGCAAATGGGAATAACCATTTATGCAGCTGCTTATTTTGGAAAAAAAATTGATGCTCATTATCAATTTGAAAAAAACTACATTACTTTAACCTTAATTTTATTTGCTTTTATAGGTACATTAATTAGTTTAATGGCTCAATTAAAAAAGATAAATGAAAAAGAATAATAGCACTTTAAAAGTTGTAATTAATTTTTTTACACAATTGATTATTGGTCTTTTATTAGTTTTCTATCTGCATGTCTATGTTTTAGAATCTAAAAATTTACCAGCTTATGATGCTAAAATTGTCTTGGCATATATTGTAAATGGTTTGTTAGCTGTTACAATATTTTTGTTTTTATTCTTTTTAAGGAAAAAACAAAGAGACCAACTTGGTTTTCTATTTATGTTTGGTAGTTTTTTAAAGTTTACTGCATTTTTTGTTTTTTTCTATCCTTCTTATAATGCCGATAATACAACATCAAGAGTAGAGTTTATGGCATTTTTTATTCCTTATATTTTTTCATTATTGATAGAAACTTTAGCTTTAATTAAGCTTTTAAATTTACCAAAAAAACAAGAATAAACCCTCGTTAAATTTGACAAAGAAAATAAAGTTATAAATAGTTTTTACTTTTAAGAGAAAAACCTACCTTTGCACCGATTTTAAAGACACTATTATCTAAGTGATATGAGAAGTAAATTTTCAATAAAAAGTATTACGTTTTTACTATTTTTAGTTTCATTTGTTGCTGTGGCTCAACACACTGAGCAAACAGATGTAACAAACTCGCCTAAAGAGGAAAAAGATTTAAAAACTTCTATTAAAGAATATATCCAACATCACTTGTTAGATTCTTATGATTTTGGTTTGTATTCTTATACTGACGATTCTGGTAAGAAAGTACACATTGGTGCTCCTTTACCAGTAATTTTATGGGATGGCGGATTAAAGGTGTTTTCTTCTTCAAAATTCCATCATGGTGAAACTGTTGCCGAAGTTGATGGAAACTTCTATAAAGTTTATCATAATAAAATATATAAAACAGATGCTGCTGGTACAATTACGTACGATGCAGAACATCACCCAACAAACGTAAAGCCATTAGATTTTTCTATCACTAAAAACGTGGTGTTTATCTTTTTAGTAGCCTTGTTAATGTTCTTTATGTTTAAAAGAATGGCAAAAAAGTACAAAAAGAATCCATTACCTACGGGAATTGGACGTTTTTTAGAGCCAATTATTTTATATATTAGAGACGATATTGCAATTCCGAATATTGGTGAGAAACACTATAAGAAATACATGAGTTATTTGTTAACCGTATTTTTCTTTATTTGGATTATCAATTTATTAGGATTAACTCCTTTAGGAGTAAACGTAACAAACAATATTGCAGTAACGTTAGTGTTAGCTTTAATTACATTTATACTAACAAACTTTACAGCAAACAAAAACTACTGGGCACACATTTTTTGGATGCCAGGAGTTCCAAAATTAATGCGTATTGTTTTGGCTCCAATTGAATTATTAGGAACGATTATTAAACCGTTTTCATTAATGATTCGTTTGTATGCAAACATTACTGCTGGTCACATTGTATTAATGAGTATCATCGGATTAATGTTTATTTTTAAAAGCTGGATTGGTAGTCCGTTATCATTCGGATTGGCGTTTGCTTTATCATTATTAGAATTATTAGTAGCAGCGCTACAAGCTTATATTTTCACTATGTTATCTGCATTGTACTTCGGTTCAGCAGTAGAAGAACATGATGATCACTAAATTGAATGTTTAATAATTAATTATATATATTATGGAAATTCCAAACATCGTAGGAGCAGGTTTAATCGTAATCGGAGCTGGTTTAGGTATCGGTAAAATTGGTGGTTCAGCAATGGACGCTATCGCACGTCAACCAGAAGCTTCTGGAAAAATCCAAACAGCAATGTTAATTGCTGCTGCCTTAATTGAAGGTATCGGATTTGCTGCTTTATTTGCAGCTTAAAAAAACTAACAAAAGCTATAACGGTTGGTTATAGCTTTTGTTTAACATTAAACAAAAAAATAACTATTATAGATATATAATATGGATAAGTTAATAAATGATTTTTCTTTAGGGCTATTCGTTTGGATGGGTGTTTTGTTTGTATTGTTAGTTTTATTACTAAAAAAATACGCATGGGGTCCAATTTTAGAAGCTGTTAACGACAGAGAAGAGGGTATCAAAAACGCTTTAGCATCTGCAGAAGAAGCTAAAAAAGAAATGCAAAACTTAACTGCTGATAACGAAAATCTTATCAAAGAAGCAAGAGCAGAAAGAGATGCAATGATGAAAGAAGCTCGTGAAATCAAAGAAAAAATGATTTC
>CAXICE010000087.1:0-7271 GCA_964022045.1 uncultured Polaribacter sp.
TGAACTGAAATTTTCTCAACAATCTTTTTTAAATGAACAAAACAATGATGGTTCTGGTAATGTCTTGAACGCAAAATTTTATCAAGAAAATAATACTTTAGGAACAGGATTTTCGTTAAGCGCTGGTGCAATTTATAAAGCAACAAAAAGTTTACGATTAGGTTTTTCTTATCAAACACCAATTTGGTTTACAGAAATAAATGAAGAAACCAATATTGTAAATAACGATGGTTTTTTAGGTGATACTGAAATTATTGCTTCTAATAGTAATACTATTTACGACAATACTGTTGGAAATAATTTTCCATTACAAGCATTTTCTTATAAACTAAAAACACCCGCAAAAACAACTGCAAGTATTGCCTATATTTTTGGGAAAAGCGGCTTGATTAGTGCAGATTATACAATTAGTGATTATCAAAAAGTAAAGCTTTCTGGTGATGATTTCTCAACAGAGAATCAATTTTTTAGCAACGAATTAAGAAACACCTACACTTTAAATATCGGAACTGAATGGCGCTTTAAAGCATTGAGCTTACGTGGTGGATATCACTATTCACAAAGCCCGGATGCAAATGCAATTGAATCTGACAACATAAAAGGATATTCTTACGGAGCTGGTTATAGTTTTGGAAATGTAAAGTTAGATTTTGCTTATCAAAATAAAACAAACACGCAATTGTATGATTTTTACCCACAATATAATCAAGTGAATGCTGCGGATTTAAATATTGATAATCGAATTTTTACTGCAACGTTAAGCATCAATTTATAAAAATATATTTTCCCCAATATAATACAAGACCTCATCGGAAATAAACCTTTGAGGTCTTTGTTATTCATTCATATTTTTACCTTAATTTTGCTGAACATTTGTTCTGTAAAATTGTACCGAACAACATTTATATTATTATGAGCAAAACAGCTATTTCTATACAAAACACTAACAACGATTCTATTATAAAATTTGCAAGCACTTCAATTTTAATCAATGGAGGAAGCTACGAATTTAACAATATTGACGAAGCAAAAGACGCGCCGTTAGCACAACAATTATTCTATTTACCTTTTGTAAAAAAAGTATTTATTACTGCTAATTTTATTGCGATTCAAAAATACGATATTGTAGAATGGAATGATGTTCAAGAAGAAGTTAGAGCACAAATTGAAGCGTATTTAAATGACGGAAACAACGTTGTAAAAGAAGCTGAAACCACAAAAAAACAAGCTGTAGAAGTATATGCAGAAGTAACACCAAATCCTGCGGTAATGAAGTTTGGAACCACCAAATCTTTAACCACAACAGATGTTGAGTGTAAAAACATTGATGAAGCAAATGCAACATCACCTTTAGCGCAAGCTTTATTTCATTTTCCGTTTGTGAAAGAAGTTTTTATTTCTGAAAACTATATTTCTATAACAAAGTTTGATATGGTAGAATGGAATGAAATTTATCCAGAATTAAGAACTTTTATTCTTAAATATTTACAAGAGAATAAAACAATCATAAAACAACTACCAAAAGCAGAAAAAGAGAACACAACATCAGAAAATGCTGTTCCAGAAAATCTTGATGAAACTTCTGCTAAAATTGTTAGTATTTTAGATGAATACATAAAACCTGCTGTCGCTTCTGATGGTGGTAATATTGCTTTTAGATCTTATGATCAAGAAAGCAAGGTTGTAAGTGTAATTTTACAAGGAGCTTGTAGCGGTTGTCCGTCATCAACAATTACGTTGAAAAACGGAATTGAAACCATGTTAAAAGACATGTTGCCAAATCAAATTAACGAAGTTGTTGCAATAAACGGATAATCCCATTTGTCTTTCAGACATTTTCCCAATGTGAAAATAAAAAATAAAAGATGTCAGCAGAAAAAATAAACCCATACAAAGATTCTAACTTAGGCAAAAAAGAACAAGTTGCTCAAATGTTTGATAATATTTCTGAAAATTACGATGGATTAAATCGTGTTATTTCTTTCGGAATTGATGTAAAGTGGCGAAAAAAAGTCGTGGCAATTGTTGGCGAAAATAATCCGAAACAAATTTTAGACATTGCAACCGGAACTGGAGATTTAGCAATTATGATGGCTGATTTAAACCCAGACAGAGTTGTTGGATTAGACATTTCAGCTGGAATGTTAGAAGTTGGAAAACAAAAAATTGCCAAAGCAAATTTGTCTGATAAAATTGAAATGCTAGTTGGCGATTCTGAAAACATGCCTTTTGAAGATGAAACTTTTGATGCCATTACAGTTTCTTTTGGTGTTCGTAATTTTGCCAATTTAGACAAAGGTTTAACAGAGATTAAACGTGTTTTAAAACCAAATGGTAAATTGGTGATTTTAGAAACTTCTGTTCCTACAAAGTTTCCCTACAAACAAGGATATCGTTTTCACTCTTCCGTGATACTTCCTATTATCGGAAAATTATTTTCTAAAGACAAAGTTGCCTATTCTTATTTATCAGAATCCGCAAATTCTTTTCCATTTGGAGAAAAATTCAACAATATTTTATTAAAAAATGGGTTTACAACAGCAACAGATAAACCAGTAACATTTGGCGTAGCATCAATTTACACCGCTACGAAATAAAATATGAAAAGATTACAATTACTTTTTTTAGGAATATTCTTTCTAATTTCAAACTCTTTATTGGCACAAAGAGACAGAATTGAATATTTACCAAGTTTTGATAAAACGAAATTACATTATGGATTTTATTTGGGTATTAATCAGAACGATTTTAAAATAGATTACAAAACAAGTAATTATGCAAATGCCAATGTTAGCGTTACCGCTACAAGTGGTTTTAATGTTGGTTTAATTGCTGATTTACGCTTACATAAAAATATCAACCTTCGTTTTGAACCAGGTTTAATTAGTAATTCTAAAACTTTAGCTTTTACACACATCAATGCTCCTCAAGATAGTATTAGAGAAATTGGTTCTACTTATTTACACCTTCCTTTTTTACTAAAATTTAGTACTGATAGAATGAACAATGTTCGTCCTTATGTGTTAGCAGGAATTTCTTATGATTATAATTTCTCAAGCAACGAGAGAAATACCAATGATAATTCTAGCGGAGAGTTTAGAATGAAAACGCATAATTTTATGTACGAATTAGGTATTGGAATTGATATTTATCTATATTATTTCAAATTTTCACCTTCTATTCGAGGAATATTTGCTTTGAATAATGAATTAAAATATGATGATGTTGCAAATAGCCAATGGACTTCTCCTGTAAACTTTTTAGGAACTCGTGGCGTTTACATTAATTTTGCTTTTGAAGGCGGTTGGTAAGTTAACTTCTCTTAAATTCACTTAGCAAAATCGCTGTTGCTGTGGCAACATTTAAACTTTCTGTTTCTTGAGTTTTTCCAAATCTTGGTATTGAAATTTTTGCATCAACAATATTTCTAATTGCATCAGAAACGCCGTTTGCTTCATTTCCCATTACAAGAATTGCTTCTTTTGGCAAACTACTTTTATACACATTTTCTCCGTCCATATCAGCAATAAAACTTGGTAGTTTTGTTTGATTTAAAAACGCTTCTAAATCTGTGTAAATAATTTCCAATCGCGTTAACGAACCCATTGATGCTTGCACAACTTTTTGATTGTAACAATCTACAGTTGTTGTAGAGCAGACTAATTTTTGCACGCCAAACCAGTCACACAAACGAATTATGGTTCCTAAATTTCCAGGGTCGTTAATTGCATCTAAAGCAACAATCAGTCCTTTATTCTCAGTTATTTTCTCAGCAGGAATTTTAAACAACCCTAATACTTTATTCGGGTTTTTAAGTTGACTAATTTTTTTTAATTCCGAATCAGAAACCAAAACAACGTTTTTTATTTCAGAAGAAACCACAAAGTCATCCGTAGCAAAAAGTTGTTCAACTTCAAAAGTAGAATTCAATAATTCGTTTACAACCTTTACACCTTCAGCAACAAATAATTTATGCTTTTGGCGATACTTTTTTTGTTGTAAACTGGTTATAAGTTTAATGTGATTCTTTGATAAACTCATTAATTAATTTTAAATTAGAAAAATCATCTAAAAATAGTACTTTTGAACAAAATTATGTCTGCACAAAGCTAATGAAAAAAGTTCCTTTTTATCTTTTTATCTTTTTAATACTTTATTCATGTAATTCTGTAAAGAGAGTTCCTGAAAAAGAACATTTATTAAGATCAACAACAATTTTGATTGATGGTAAGAAAAATAAGAACAGTGAACTATTAGATTACGTATTACAAAAACCAAATGCTAGATTATTAGGAATTCCGCTTTCATTATATTTTCATAATCTAGGAAAACCAACTGCTCCAAAAACGCCAAAAGCTTGGGCAACTTTACATCCAAAGAAATATAAATTCTTTAAAAGTTTATTTTCAGAAAAGCAAAGTATTGGTGTAGCAAAATCTTATATCAACTTTAATAATTGGTTTTTAAACAGCGGGGAATCTCCTGTAATTGTTAACGATTTAAAAACTAGCAAAACTGTCCGAAACTTAAATTCATATTTCATTACACAAGGTTTTTTTAAGAATAAAGTAACGGCTAAAAAAGACACTTTAAAAAATAAAAAAGCAAAAATCACGTACACAATCAACAGAGGAAATGCTTTTTATTTAGATACAATTACGACCCAAATTCCATCTACAATTTTAAAAACGATATACGAAACAGACACAATCAATTCATTTTTAAAAACTGGAGAACAATATAGAGATCAAAACTTTGTAAAAGAAGCTGCAAGAATTACAAAATTATTTAGAAACTCTGGAGTTTATAATTTTATTGACAACGCAATACGCTTTTACCCAGACAGCTCAAGAACAGATTATAAGACAAATGTTTTGGTTAATATTACAGATAAATATTTGACTGAAGAAAATGGTAAAAATGTATACAAACCTTTTCAAGTAAAAAGAATTGGAAAAATAAATGTGTACACAGATTATTCTTTTAATACAGAAGGTGAGCCGTATCTAGATTCTATTTCAGAGAATGGAATCAAATTTTTTGCACATGATAAAATAAAATATAACCCAAAGTATCTAGCCCAATCCATATTTATTAAGCCAAATCAGATTTACAGTGATACATTAAGAAATCTTACTAGAAAACATCTAAAATCTCTCAAAAACTTTAAATCGATAACCATTAGATTTACAGAAATTGAAAATTCTGATTTACTAACTGCAAGTATTCGTTTAACTCCTAGTGAAAAATTCACTATTGGTACAGATACAGAACTAACACATTCTAACATTAGAAAATTAGGGATTTCAGAAAAATTCTCGGTCACCAATAGAAATATGTTTAAAGGCGCTGAGCTATTTAAGTTTTCATTTATTGGTTCTTTCTTTAACACATCTACACAACTTGGTAATTCTAGTGGTTTTTTTAACGCATGGGAGCTAGGTGTAGATGCCTCCTTAGAGTTACCTAGATTTTTTGCTCCTTTCGGATTAAACAGGTTAGTTCCAAAAGAAATGTCGCCAAGAACAATATTATCTTTAGGAACAGGAATTCAGAAAAATATTGGATTAGATAAACAAACAGTTACTGCGATAATTGATTATAAATGGAATTTTAATGATAGAAAGTCAATTAACTTAGAATTATTTAATATCCAATATATTAGAAACTTAAATACTGCTGAATATTTTAACATTTATAATTCTGAGTTTGAAAAATTAAAACCAATTGCCACAGCTTTTGACCCTAATTTTGTACTTACAAAAGAAAATGCAACAAGCTTTATGAATGATGTAAGAACTGATTCAAATTTTCAAACAAATAATCCAGAAGAATATAGCACAAATGGTAACGTAAATAATCGCTACAATATAATTACATCGAATTTTATCATACCTACAATTGCATACACTTTTTCATACAACAACCAAACAGATTACAAGGACAATAATTTTTCCTCGTTTAGAATACGTGTTGCAAATGCAGGTAATTTTGTTTCGTTATTAAGCAGTCAAAAAAACAGTTTAGGTTTAAAAACAATAGCCGATACACCAATTGCGCAATATTTTAAAACAGATATAGAATACAAACAATTTTGGGATGTTTCTAGAAATTCTGTTTTAGGGTTCAGGTCTTCATTAGGCGTTATTCTTGCGTATGGAAACTCAGACATTCCCTTTACAAAAAGTTATTTTGCAGGTGGATCCAACGATATTAGAGCATGGAAAACCTATGAATTAGGACCAGGTTCTACAGCTCAGGGACTTGAGTATAATGTTGGTAATTTTAAATTTTTAACCAGCTTAGAATATCGATTTGATTTGATTAGCAACTTAAAAGGCGCTTTATTTATTGATGCAGGTAATATATGGGAATTAACTGGCTCAAGATTCGTAGAAGAAAAAGCAAAATTAAATAGTTTTGAAGCCTTAAAAAATATTGCTATTGGGTCTGGTTTTGGTGCTAGATACGATTTTAATTTTCTTGTTTTACGTTTAGACGTTGCTTTTAAAACGCATGAACCTTACTTAAATGGCAACAAATGGTTCAATAACTTTAACCTTAACAACGCTGTTTATAACATTGGTATTAACTACCCTTTTTAAACCATTCTTCTTACCACTTATCAATTATACATGAATTATAATAAATAATAAAAAGGCAATTAGATTCTTCAAAAATTAACTATTTTTGACCCAACAATTTTTAGACATTAAACAACACAACATGAGTCATTCAATAAAACCAGGAGTTGCATCAGGTGATGCCGTTCAAGAAATTTTTAAACTAGCCAAAGCTAAAAATTTTGCGTTACCAGCAGTAAACGTTGTTGGATCTAACTCTGTAAATGCAGTTTTAGAAACTGCTAAAGAATTAAATTCTCCTGTTATAATTCAATTTTCAAATGGTGGTGCATTATTCAATGCAGGTAAAGGGCTAACAAATGAGAACGAAAAAACTGCAATAGCTGGAGCAATAGCTGGAGCAAAACACGTGCATTTAATGGCCGATTTATATGAAGTTCCTGTTATTTTACATACAGATCATGCTGCTAAAAAATTACTACCTTGGATTGATGGTTTGTTAGATGCTAGTGAAAAGCATTTTGCTGAAACCGGCAAACCCTTATATAGTTCTCATATGATTGACTTATCAGAAGAACCAATTGAAGAAAATATTGAGATTTGTAAAGAATATTTAGCTCGTATGAGTAAAATAGGAATGACTTTAGAAATTGAATTAGGAATTACTGGTGGTGAAGAAGATGGTGT